>JAADYY010000251.1 GCA_010092805.1 Chloroflexota bacterium
AACTGCTCGAAGCGGGCGAATGGGACTGGGACACCTTCGTGGAAACCAGCGAAGCGATCAGCGACCTGGGCGACGAGGTGTTCGGCTTCGGCATGAACAACTGGTGGGGCAACTGGGAACTGTTCATCAACTCGGCGGGCGGCAGCTACTTCAACGAAAGCCGCGACGCCTGCGCGCTCAACAGCCCAGAGGTAGAAGAAGCGCTCACCTTCATGCGCGGTTGGTATGAAGACGGCATCGCCGTCCCCTACGGCACCGACAGCGAACCGCCGTTCGTGGCGGGCAACGTCGGCATGTTCCTGAACGGGCGCTGGGCGGTGCCGAACTTCCTGGCGCAGGTTAACTTCGGCTGGAACGCGGCTGAGGTGCCCGTTGGCCCCGGCGGCCAGAGCAACTTCCTGTTCTGGGGCGCGTATGTCGTCAACGCCGAAACCGAAGATCCGGCGGCGGCCTGGGAACTGCTCCAGAACCTGACCACCCTGGATGCACAGGCCCGCGTGACCGCCCTGGGTGCCAACATCCCCAGCCGCGTGAGCGATGAGGCGGTGCAGGCGTTCTTCGACAGCACGCCAGAACTCAACAACGCCGCCTGGATCAACGCGCTGCAAGAATACGCCGTTGCGGAAGCGCCGCTGTGGTTCGGCAACTTCGGCGAGATCAACTGGAACACCGTCGAGCCGGCCATCAGCCAGGTGCTGACGGGCGAGCTGGCCCCGGCGGATTTCACCAGCAGCATCTGCGGGCAGATCGAGCAGTTCTTCGACTCTGCTGAGTAATTCAGGCGCGTTTAGGCGCTCTGGGGGGCGAGTCCGCGCTGGCTCGCCCCTTTTTTTACCTACTCGCCGTGCGGATCAAGCCTGCTCCGGCGCGACGAAAAGATCTTTCAATCCAAAATAGACCGATTTTATGGAGTCCCCTTATTATGGCGACAACACAAGATCTCGGACTGACCACCCAGCCGCAGCAGAGTCAGGAAGGCCACCCGACTTCGATGCTGCTGGTGCTGGTCTGGCAGGTGATCGCCAGTTTGATTCTGGTGGCGATCACGCTGCAACTCTGGCAGATCGAGACGTTCTTCGATCTGGGCGTGATCGTGCCGCGTTTCATCGGGGCGGTGGTGCTGCTGGCCGCCGTCGCTGGCATCGTGATCGTGCCGCTGCTCTATCGTATGCAAAACAGCGGGCGGTTGGGCGGCATCATCTTCAACTTTTTCGGCTTCACGCTGGGGCTGCTGCTGCTGGGCCATCTGCTGGGGCTGTACATCGGCATCGACGACCTGGCCGCTGGGCTGTACAGCAATGCGATTTTGATTCTCGGCTTCCCGGTTGGCTACGGCGTCGTGATGATCGGGCGGCGGCTCGACCCGATGTCGGCGGCGTTCGACTGGATTCAGCGCGCCGGCCTGGGGATCATGATGCTGACGCTGCTGATTCTGCTGATCAGCGTTGGGCTGGCGGATTCGCTGGGGACGCTGGTCAACGGGCTGTTCCGCTTAGATGTGCTGGCGACTATCGGCGCGCTGGCGGCGTTCATGGCGGCGGGCGTCGTGCTGTTGCGGCAGGGCGAGCGCTTCGGCGAGACGATCAACCAGCGTGAAGCGTGGCAGGGCTGGCTGTTCCTGCTGCCCAACTTCGCCAATTTCATGCTGTTTTTCGCGCTGCCGCTGCTGCTCTCGTTCTACATGAGCCTCACCGATTTCGATGCTGTGAGCGCCGCCAACTTCATCGGGATCGAGAACTATACCGATATGCTGAGCCTCGATTTCCAGACGATCAACCCGCTGGAACAGGCCCCGGCAGAGGTTTTGCGCGCGCGCCACTTCGAAATCGGGCGGATCACGTTCAGCGAGGACAGCGCCCTCATCATCGGCGCGCGCGATCCGCTGTTCTGGCTCAGCCTGGGCAACACGATCCGCTACTGCGTGATGCTGCTGATCTTGAGCATCGTCCCGGCGCTGGGGTTGGCGATGCTGCTCAACTCGAAGATTCCAGGGATGCGCTTCTTCCGGGCGGTTTACTTCCTGCCGTCGATTGCGGCGGTCGTCGGCGTGGCGCTGATCTGGCAGTGGCTCTACGACCCGGTGATCGGCTATATCAACTACACCCTCGGCCAGATCGCGACGTTCTTCGGCGGCGAAAGCGCGAATATCCTGTGGTTGACCGACGAAAGCATCATGCTGATCTCGGCGGTGATCATGGCGGCGTGGCAGGTGATCGGCTTCAACACCGTGATTCTGCTGGCCGGGCTGCAAAATGTGCCGCGCGAATTGATCGAAGCGGCGACCGTCGATGGGGCCAACGGCTGGACGCGCTTCCGCAAGATCATCATGCCGCTGCTGGCCCCCACGACATTTTTCGTCACCGTCACCACCCTGATTCTGGGCTTGCAGGCGTTCTCGGAGCTGTTCGTGTTATTCGGCAACAGCACCAGCAACGCCCGCCTGACGACCGTTTTCTATCTGTATCAGCAGGGCTTTGAGACGTTCAACATGGGCTACGCCTCCGCGATTGCGTGGGTGCTGTTCGGCCTCATCTTCATCGTCACGTTGATTCAGTTCCGGCTGTCGTCCAACAACGCCGCCTACAGCGATTGACCGAGTCTGCGAGGAGCATCACCAATGGCGACTATCGCCCGACCCCAAACCACCACCCGCGCCGCGCAGGACGCCCGCGAACGCAACCGCCTGATCCGGGCGTGGATCACGCGGATTGCGGTGTACGTGCTGCTGACGGTGGCGGCGTTTATCATGCTGTTTCCGTTCCTGTACATGCTGTTCACGTCACTGAAGACGGCCAACGACGTGTTTCGCTTTCCGCCACGCTTGCTGCCCTACAGCACCCTCACCACCGAGTACAACGGCGAAGACGTGCCACTGTTTGAAGTGGATGTCAACGGCGAAACCCGCTTGATGGTCATCGCCGAGACGGGTATCCGCGTGGGCTACTTCACCACCGCCGATCTGATCAACGCCGAAGAACCCACCGAGAGCGAATTGGTGATCAGCCTGCCGCTTGACGAGGCCACCGATCTCGATGAGGAGATCATCGTCGCTGACGAGGACTTCGATCTATATGAGGTGACCGTCAACGGCGAGGCGCAAACGCTGCTGCTGGCGTATCGGCGCGGGCTGGCGCGCTTCGTCGATCCCAACGATGAGTCGGTGGAGGCGTTCGGCTCGGCCCGCGATACCCCGCAGGCCGAAGTGCTGGAATTTCAGTGGCAGAATTACAACGCCGTGCTCACGCTGCGCAACCTCGACCGCTCGCTGATCAACACGGCGCTGGTGACGGTGCTGGTCACGCTGGGCCAGGTGACCACCTCGCTGCTGGGCGGCTATGCCTTCTCACGGATGCGCTTCCGGGGCCGCAACGCCGTCTTCATGGTCTACCTGGGCACGATCATGATCCCGTTCGTGGTGCTGATCATCCCACTGTACCAGTTGATGGTCGTGATCGGCTGGCAAGATCGGCTGGTGTCGCTGATTCTGCCCTGGATTTTCACCGCCTACGGCACCTTCTTGATGCGTCAATTCTTCATCACCATCCCGCGCGAACTGGAGGAGGCCGCCTTCCTCGACGGGCTGGGCCGCTTCGGGATTCTGTGGCGAATCTTTGTGCCGCTCAGCGGCGCAGCGATTGCCACCCAGGCGATCATCACGTTCCTGTATGCGTGGAACAGCTTCATCTGGCCGCTGGTGATCATCGGTGAGGGCAACACAGAAAACCACGTCATCACGCTCTCGCTGATGACGCTGCGCAACGCCGCCGCCTCCGAGCCGAACCTGGTGCTGACCGGGGCCGCTGTCGCGATTCTGCCGCCGTTGGTGCTGTTCATTCTGGCGCAGCGCTACTTCGTCGAGGGCATCGCCAACACCGGCCTGAAGGGGTGAGCGCTGGATCGCGCTGTGCGCGTCATCCCTCGCCCCACCTACGGCAGCAGCCGGGTGAGCGGTGAGGGGTTGCGCGTCACCAGCACGATCTTGTAGGTGGGGTCGGCCCCGCCCGTGATCGGCGACGGCCACACCAACAGACAGGCCGTCAGCGCGGGGTCGTCTGCCTGCACATAGCCCAGGCTGCGCCCGCCGCTGGTGACCGTCGTGTAGATCACTGCGCTTTCCGCGTAATGATTGTCGCAGGAGCGCTCGGTGGTCGTCCACCCGCGCGTGATCAACGCCGCATCGACGTGAGCGACGGCGTGATCCAGCGTCTCGCAGCCGAGACATTCGGCTTCGCGCCGCCAGATGAAGTAGCGCGCCAGCGATCCGTCGTGCTGGCGGACGGTTTGATCAGTGTACAGCCAGCGCAGCGATCCCGGCGTCTGCGTGGCACGGGCGGATAGATCAAGCGCGGCGTAGGTTGGGCGCTCCTCCGACAAATAGAAGATCGTCCGCGCACCAATCAACACCACAATCACCACGATGGCCCACAGCGGAATCTGCAGGCGAGCGGGTACAGTGGGCGTGCGCTTGCGTTTGGCAAAGCTGATCACAGGGGGAAGACCTCGGTTCCAGCGGGCAACCGCTCTCTGCGGGTGGGAACTACCAGTGTAGCACACATGCGCGGGCGAAGCTCAATCTTCGCGCAGCCGACACCGGGCTACAATGAGATCGGCTGCACCTTCGCCACAATGTACATTCGCCGGGAGCGCGCCCATGTCCAATCACGACGACTTTGACGACTTGTTCGACGACGAGCCTTTCGGCAGCGACGATGCCTTTGGCGACGATTTCGGTGATGACTTCGGTGATGACTTCGGCGATGACACCTTCGGCTGGGAAGACGACGCCTTGGACCTCCCCGACCGGAACGACCACGATCCGTATCTCCCGCTGGACGACTTCGCAGACGACGAACCGGAGGCCTCCACCGCGTTTTTCTGGATCGCTGCGGCGCTGCTGACGGCGCTGGTCGTGCTCGTGGGTGGCTTTGTGGTGTTGCCCGCGCTGCTCGCCGATGATCACCCGCCCGACCCGCTCGCGCAGATCGCCCTGTTGGAGACCGCCGTCGCCGCGACCGCCACCCAGATGCAAACCCGCACCGCCGAAGCCGTCACCGCCGAATATGCCGCCACCCGGATCGCCGAGCTGTCGGCCACTCTTGAACAGCCGATCCCGACAGCGCAGCCGACCGCTACCCTGGATGCGAATGTGCTGGCGACACAGCTCGCCGTTGTGCTCATCACGCCGCCGGACGAACCGCCGCCCGCCGCCACGCCCGATCTCGCCGCACTGCTGCCGCTGTTTCAGTTTGCGGCGGCCATCATCAGTTCGGTCATCGGCATCGCCACACTCATCGGCTTGCTTCGGCGGCGGTCACATTAAATGGGCGGCGACGCTGCTAGAATAGGCACTGTGCGTAGCGATCAGGGGGTGCAGCGATGCGTGTGATTTTACAGCGGGTGACTCAAGGCAGCGTCACGGTGGAGGGTGAGGTGACGGGGGCGGTGGATCAAGGGTTTGTGGCGCTGGTCGGCGTCACCCACAGCGATACGCCCGACGATGCCGATCTCCTGGCGCGCAAGACGGCGCATCTGCGTGTGTTTGAGGACGCCGACGGCAAAATGAACCTGTCCGCGCTGGGGGTGGGCGCGGGGGTGCTGGTCGTCTCGCAGTTCACGCTCTACGCGGATGCGCGCAAAGGCCGCCGCCCCAGTTTCGTGGAGGCTGCGCCGCCGGAGATTGCCGCGCCGCTGGTCGATCATTACGCGGAACGGCTGCGTGCCGAAGGCATCCAACACGTGGCGCACGGTGTGTTCGGCGCGATGATGCAGGTTGAGATTCACAACAACGGCCCGGTGACTATTCTGCTGGATACGCAAGATCTGCGTTAGCGCAGTGCATATTGGGTGATGTATTTTGGGTGATGTATTGGCTGAAAGGAGATTATGGCGATGCCAGTCGAGATGCAGTGGTTAGACGACGAGCAGACGGTGCTTCACTTCGTATTCAGCGACCCCTGGACGGTGGCGGACTATCGGCCCATTCATCGCGCCGCGTTGGAGCTTATCAGTACCCTGGACTATCCAGTACACGGGTTCTATGATTTCCGTGCGAGCAAGTCGATCCCGGCGAACGCCGTCACCGGCTTCATGCGCACTGGCAGCCAAAACCCATGGCGCAAGAACGCAGGGATCTTCGTCGTCATCAGCAATGACCGCTTTCTCAAGATGTTGGCGCGCCCCGTCAGCCAGTTGTTCAGAGGTTTCAAGATTTATTTCGTCGACACCCTCGATGAAGCCTGGGAACGCCTGGCAAGGCACGCCGAGAACCCGCCGAAGGCACCATAGATCGCGCGCCGCTGGTCGCCCCGGTCGCAATTGACAACGGGGATGCGGTCAATAGCTTGCTACAGACGCAGGATTTATGTTCATTTGGCTTAAGCATTATCGATTCGATGATATACTCTGGCATAGATCTTTATGTTCGGCTTAGTCATGCCCTTGTACACTATGCATCATATGTGCGGTAGC
>JAADYY010000252.1 GCA_010092805.1 Chloroflexota bacterium
GAGACTGTGTGTCTGACAACCTATCCTTAGCGTAAGCGATCACAGAGAGTAGAGGAACGAACAGATGGCGACATCTCCCAACAACGGCTGCGCCCATACCGATCAGATTCAGGACGTGACGCCGAGCGCCCAGGGCTGCGAAGACTGCCTCAAGACGGGCGACGGCTGGGTGCATCTGCGCATGTGCATGATCTGCGGGCACGTCGGCTGCTGCGATAGCTCGAAGAACAAGCACGCCACCGCCCACTACCGCGAAACCGGCCACCCGATTGTACGATCCGCCGAGGCGGGCGAAGATTGGATGTGGTGCTTCGAAGATCAGGTCATGCTTTAACCCGATCATCGCGGTTTTCTAAACCCCAAATCAAATTGCACACGGCCACCGGACAGCGAAGTCACGGTGGCCGTGTCGATTAATGTTTCGATTGCGGGGGGCGGCACAGCGATCAGGCCGCCCCAACGCGATCCCGTTATGGGTGACTAAAAGCCGAGTTCACCGCCAATGTTGCCATCGATGGTCCCGGCGTCAACGGGGGGCAAATTCGGCGTGGTCGGCGGGGCCACAAAGTTCGGCGTCTCGGTTTCGGTCTGCGGCGGCGCGACCTGCTGCTGCGGCATCACGCTGTTGAACTGCGAACTCAAGTCGCCGCCCGGTGCGATGTCGAAGATGGGGCCGCCTGCAATGGCGAAGTCAACCGAGTCGCTCCAGGGGCCAAAGCCGCCAGCTTCGTTCCAGGTGCGCAGCCACCAGCGATACGACCGCCCATCACCCAGCGTCAGCGACGGAGTCACAGCGCAGGTGCCGTTCGCGCAGACGCTGCTCGCCTCGACCCAGCCGTTGAACACTTGCGTCCCGGTTGGCCCGGTGACATCGCTCAGCCACAGCAGATACCAACTCGCGCCCGGCACAGCGTCCCAGGTGAACGTTGGCTGGGTGTCGGTGATCTGCCCGGCGGGGGTCAGTGGGGCGGCAGCCATCGGCGGCAGCGCCAGGGTGAAGTTGGCCTCAGCGCTCCAGGGGCCGAACCCGTAAGCGTTCCAGGTGAGCACCCACCAGCGGTAATCGCCACCGACCATTGGGATGTTGAGAGTCACGGCGCAATCCGCACCTGTGCAGATGACCGACTGATCGTACCAGTCCGAATGCACCAATGTACCATCGGCGCGGCTCACCCACAGCAGACTCCATGTCGAGTCAGCGTCTGCCTGCCAGGTGAACGTCGGCTGCGTGTCGCTGACCGCGCCCGTCGGCGCACCGAGTACCGCAGCCGCAGGTGTGATTTCCATCGTGAAGTTGACCTCGGCGCTCCAGGGGCCAAAGCCGAATTCGTTCCATGTCTGCACCCACCAGCGATACTCGCCGCCAGTCAGGTTCAGGTTCAGCGAGACAGTGCAGTCTGATGCGCTGCACACCAGGGCCTGATCGTACCAATCCGAGTGTACCAGTGTGCCATCCGCGCGGCTGACCCACAGCAGATACCAGGTCGCGCCAGGGACATAGCTCCAGGTGAAGTCGGACGGGGCAGTCGTGTAGGAACCCGTCGGCTGCATCAGTGTGGCCGCTTGCGGCGCGGTCTGGACTCCGAAGCTCCAAGCCGCCTCAAACTGCTGCATGTCGCCGCCCACATCGCGCCGCCCGTTGATCGTCACATCGTAGATGCCGGGGGCCAAGTCGCTATCGGGCGTGAAGATCTGGCGGTAGGCGCTGCTATCGTACGACAGTGTCCCCGAAACCGGGCCGTTCGGGCCAGTGACCATCATGGCGTTCGGCGCGGTGATGTGTGTGTCGTCGGTGGAGCTTTCAACCATCGCCTGATTCCAGTCCGCTGAGATCAGCGTATCTGGCCAGGCCGCGCCTGTCGGGGCCGGGACGACAACATATGGATCGCGCCAATTCTCAACGGTGTGATCGATGATCTGCTGGCCGGTGGTGCCGTAACTGGCCGTCGCTTGGCGGTCGGCGATCTCGAAGTTGCCATCGGCACCCTTCTCGACCATCTCCCACGCGCCGCGTGTGAACTTGTACTGCATCGCTGTGCCGTCGAGCACCGTCAGCGTGATCTCCCAGGTACCGGGCGCGACTTCGGTCAGTGCCAGCGCACCAGGATCCCACTGCGGGTAGTCGGGGCCGAAGTTGCCCGCCAGATAGACCGTCCCTGGCGTGTGATCCGGCACGAACGCGCGGAACGTCACATCGACTTCGCGCATCACCGCCGACGCTTCCACCGTGTTCGACTGCGCCGAAGCGTTCAGGCTGGTATCCAGCGCCTGGAGGTAGTAATTGTAGATCTCGCCCGTCGTCACCGATCCATCAACGTAGCTGGTCGCCAGCGGGTCGATGATCGTGTCGATGAGCGTGAAGCCAGGGGCGGCCACATTCTCGCGGTAAACCTGGAATCCGTACAGATCGCCGTCGGTATCCGGGTGCTGATCCCAGCCCAACGTCACACTGACGGCGCTGGTCGCCACCACAACCAAATTGGTCGGCGCATCCGGCGGTGTCGTGTCGGTGCTGGCCGTGACGGTCAAATCACCTGCGTCGGCGGCATCATACGGCGGGCCAACGCGATCTGTATAGAACCAGGTGTTGCCACCATCCGCGCTCCAGCGGGTGGTGTATTTGAACGTACCGACCTCGGTCGGCAGCATGGTGCCTTGCCATTCGTCGTTGTTGTTATTCTCGAAGTCGTAGCCAGGGTTGGGTTCCATCGGGAACCATGTCCACGAGTCCATCGCGGGATCGTCCGCCTCCGGCCCGTAGCCGACCTGCGCGGTGATCGTGGTGACCGGGCCGCCGCCGGGGATGTCGGTGGCACCCGCGATGAAGATCTGCCCGTAGATGGTCGTCGTTGGGATGGTCGCGTTCAGCACGTGGTCGATGGTGTACGGCCACTGGAGATTGAACCACGCCGTCGCCAGATCGAACTGCGGCACCGCGTTGACTTCGTTCGAGTGCTCGCTTTGCAGCAGGGTTGTGCTGTTCTCGCTGACGACCACATAGTAGTAACGGGTTGCGTTGTCGAGGCCGCTATCGGTGAAGCTGGTGCCGCCCGTCTCGCCGATGAAGCTGTAGCCGCCGTCGCTCAAGCGGCTGCGATACACACGGAAGTTATCGGCGACAGCCGGTGCCGTCCAATTCAGCGTGATCTCGCCGGAACCGGGTGTGGCCGTCAGGTCATTGACCGCCATCGGACGCCCGACGAAACCAGCCGCTGTCAGCAGCAGGCCGCCGCGCGCCGGCACCGTACCGACGTTGATGTTGCCGTTAGCATCAACCGTGTAGTTCGCGCCGTCGAGGGCGTTGGTCAGCATCAAGCCAGCCGGCAGATAGCCGCGCACGTTGACGGTCGCCGCGTTGACATCGGCCCCGGTGCGGTTGACAACCATCACCGCTGCGTTGGAGTCGTCGGCGAGCTTACGCCCGTAAGCGTACAGCCCCGCCCCGTCATCGATCAGCAGCGGATCGAGCGAGCCGGTCCGCAGCGCCGGGTTATTGTTGCGCGTCGCGGTCAGCAGGCTGTAGTAATTGCTCAGATTATCCTGCGCTGCTTGCGATTGCAGATGGGCGTAGAACGGCGTACCGCTCTGATCCAGCCAGGGGTACGGCTGGCGGTTGTACGGATCATCCTGCCACTGGCTGCCATCGAAGCTGACCGGGCCAACCAGCCCAACCTCGTCGCCGTAGTAGATCGTCGGCGCGCCCGGCATGGTCATCTGCACCAGCGCCACGCCGCGCAGCCGATTGATCGAGTCGCTCCAATCGTAGTTGGGGTCGTTGTAGAGGGCGGTATTGTTGCTGCCCGTGTTGTGATCCAACGTGAACAGCGGGCGATTGGTATCGTGGCTGCCCAGCAGGTTCATCATGGCGGCGAAGGCTTCCGGCGCGTACCGCTCCTCCAGGTTGAGGATGCGCTCGTTGAATTCGCTGGGGCTGAGCGGCACCAGTTCGCCCGCCGAGCTGAACGCATTGAAGTCGTTATCGGTGTAGGTCGTGTCGCGGAAGAGGCTGAGCACGGCGGCGGCGAACTGATAGTTCATCGTCGCGTCCCACTCACCGCCGACCGTCCACGAGGTCGGGTTGCCCCATTCCTCACCGACGATGTAGGCATCTGGGTCAACGGCGTGAACCGCCGCGCGGAAGGCTTCCCAGTAATCATCAGCGGGATCGTTGATCTGGCCGGGGTCAACTTCCGGCGCAACGTCGAGACGCCAGCCATCGGCCCACTGCATCCAATACGGCCCCACCGAATTCACGCCCTGGTTGATGAAGTAGTCACGCACGCCGGGATCATCGTGTGCCATAACGGGCAGGCTATCGAAGATGCCGAACCAGTATTGGTAGTCGCGGTTATCCGAGCAGGGGGCTGTTCCCGGCCCATTGTACGGCTCGAACGGATACCAGTTGATGAACGGGCTGTTCAGCGACTCGCAGGCACCGCTGGCGTCGTTGGTGCCAATCGGGGTCGGGTTGCCGTTGACATCCCAGCGGCTGTAACGGTCGAAGTAGATGCTATCCGACGAGCTGTGATTGAACACCCCATCCAGCACGATGTTGATGCCGCGATTGTGGGCTTCGGCGGCCAACGTTTGGAACAGCGCCAGATCACCGAAGTTGTCATCGATCTGGAGGAAGTCGGTGGTGTCGTACTTGTGATTCGACGGCGACTCAAAGATCGGGTTCAGGTACAGGGCGGTGACGCCCAAGCCCTGCAAGTAATCGAGCCGGTCGATGATCCCCTGAAGATCGCCGCCGTAGAAATTCTGGCTGTAGACGTTGGGGCACACACCGCCGCCCAACACATTGCGCGGATCGCAAATGGCTGTGTTCCAATCTGTCGCGTTGGAGCGGTAGACTGTCGGGGTTTCGTTGTAGAAGAATTCGCCCGGCGGGGTGTGATTGGTCGGGTTGCCGTCGCGGAAACGGTCGGTGAAGATTTGATACATCACCGCATTCTTGACCCAATCCGGCGTCTGGAATGCTGGGTCGTAATGGGTCAACTGCCAACTGTTGTCTGGGCTGCTGCCAAACGGTTGGCCCCAGCCGCCCGTGCGCCGATCATCATCTTCGTAGTAGGCAACCGCCCCGCCGTCAATGGCGATGAACCGGTACCAGTAGATGGTTGGGTCTGCGCTGGCGGGCAGTGTCACTTCCCAGAATTCGTACACAGTCGGATCGTTCGGGAAGGTGACGTTGCTGGCGACGCGCGTCATGTCATAGATGGTTGAGACATTGATGCGGTCGTTCCACACACGCACCTGCGCAGCGGTCAAATCATCGTTGAGGGCGCGCAGGCGCAGTGTGATCTCGGTGCCGGTGGGGACAGCCCCGCCTGGGCTGCGATACAGCGGATCGCGGCTGTTGTGGCCCAATTCATTCCAATTGACATTGTTGTCATTGGCGGCCACCTGCGTCACCGAAACGGCGAGCAGAACTAACACAAGTAACAAGGAGAATAAACGAAATACTTTGGAAAGTTTGTTCATCGCGGAAAAAGCTCCATTGGCTGGATTCTAGCTGGACGATAACGCTGGCGATTTATTACATGCGCCAGCGCTTACTCATTAGATTTTAAGGCGATCACCGCACGTATACAAGAATCGATTCAAATTCCAACCCCGATATACAGATTTTTGTGCAGGTTTCACAAGGCTTGCCGCGATGATCTACTGCACTCATCGCACAGCCATCGTTTGGCAGGCCCAGTGTGTTAAATCTTCTTGATGGTTTTCGGCGATTGTTTTAAGAAAGCTTGTAAGCCTGTTGTACTCCACTCCCCTTGCTTTATACTCTACGTTGGTCGGTACGTTGGATGTGGGGCCGCTGGTACCCATACCAATCCTTCTTTTCGCCCCATCGATCACAGATCCTCAGGAGGCTTGTTCATGAGACACTCTCGGCTTGAGCCATCAGCGCGTTGGCGTGCGTTGATGCTCCTCATCACCGCCTTGATCCTGCTCTCGCTGCCCATTTTTGGCGTGAGCGCACAGGGCACAACGCCCGTAATCAACGAATTTGTCGCCAATCACACCAGCACCGATACCAACGAGTACATCGAGGTCTTCGGTGCAGCGAACACCGACTACTCGGCGTTCACCCTGCTCGAAATCGAGGGGGAC
>JAADYY010000043.1 GCA_010092805.1 Chloroflexota bacterium
CAGCAGCGAGGGCCTCAACTCAGCGGCACACGGCGCAGGCCGCGCGAAGAGTCGCCGCGCCGCACTCAAGGAGATCACCAAGACCGAACGGGATCGTTACCTGAAGGCGCGCGGGGTCACGCTGTTGGGCGGCGGGCTGGATGAGTCGCCGCAGGCGTACAAATCCATCGATGATGTGATCAACGCACAAAGCGATCTGATCGATGTGGTTGGCAAGTTTCAGCCAATCATGGTGCGGATGGCCGACGAAAAGGGGTACGACTAAATGGCGGTGCACAGCGTTGATTACAGCGATTACACCATCGATGAGTTAATGAGTGTGTGCATCGCGCGGCAGGTGGTCAATGGCGAAGTGCTGGCGCAGGGCATCAATACACCGCTGGTGATGGCGGGCTTCATTTTGGCACGGCTGACACATGCCCCGAATGTGAGCTTCGCCTCCGCCGTTGGGCAGAGTATTGGGCATGCGTGGGCACCGTTAGGAGTCGGTCGTGCCGAAGATCACTGGCTGCGTACCGGGCTGATTCACGTTGGGTTTGTGACGGCGTCGGCAGATTTGCTGCCGAAGTTCAATCCGAAAGAATTTTTCCGCCCGGCGCAGGTTGATCCGGTCGGCAACTTCAACAACATTGCCTTCGGCAGGGATTACGCGCACCCCCGGATGCGCTTGCCGGGGACGGGCGGTATCCCCGATGTGACGACCTACTCGGATCACGTCTATCTGTATGTGCCGCGCCATTCACGGGTTGTGTTTGTGTCCAAGGCCGATTTTGTGAGTGGGCTGGGGCATGTCCGCGAACGCCAGCGCGGGCGTGGTGCCAATTATCTGGTCAGTGATCTGGGCCAGTTCGATTGGGACGATGGCCGGATGCGCCTGTTGAGCTATCACCCCGGCGTGACGGTCGAGCGGATTCAAGCGAAAACCGGCTTTGAATTGATTCTCGCGCTCGATCTGCATGAGACCCCACCACCCAGCCCGGAAGAAGTGCGGCTGCTGCGCGAAGTGATCGATCCGCTGGGCGTACGCAAGCTGGAGCTGCTGGGTGGGAGCGCGCGCCGCGATCTGCTGCGGGCGATTTTGGCGCGCGAGGATGCCCTCTAGCGCGTCAGCGACCATTCGTGGATGTTGCGGAAACGATCTGCCGGTGAGCCAATAAAGCCAAGCTGAATGCCATCCACATGGCGGGCGGTGGCGACGGTGAACAGCGGATAATACAGGGGCAGGGCGATAGCCCGCTCGACGAAGTCGCGTTGGAAGCGGTGATATTCGATGATGCGGTTGACGCCGTATGGATCGGTGCGCGCTTTTTCCAGCATCTCGCTGATCAGGCGATCTGTGACACCACCGTAATTTTGGCCATCTGGGTAGGCGTTTTCGTGCCAAAATGCGTACACATCGGGGTCGGCGCTGCCACCGAGTGCATATTCGACGAGTGCGGCGTCGAAATCCCCCTGATCAAGCCGCATGAGATAGGTGGCGGAGTCGACGGCTTCAACGGTGACATCAAGGTTGAGGCTGTCCCATTGTGCCCCAATCTCCTCCGTGAGCGCGATCAAAGCGGGTTCGTCCGGAACAAGAATCGAGAAGGTGAACAGCGGTGCTGCTGCCGCTTCATCGGCTGCGGCATCTTCCGACTCGATGGTGAAGAGCTGGCTCGTGGACTCTAGCAACCGCCGCGCTGCTTCTGGATCATAGTCGTGATGCGGTAGATCGTTGCGGTAGGCCCATGAGCCGGGCATCAGTGGGCTGTTCGCCAGGACGGCTTGATTGTCCAGATTGCGCTCGATCAGCGAGGAAAGGTCGAGTCCGGTGGCCAAAGCGACGCGCACCCGGCGATCCGCAAAGAAATCGACATCCTCAGCGGCCCAGTTGAAGATAATTACGCCGAGCGTCGGCTCGATCTGGGTGTGTAGATCGAGCGCGTAGCGGTTGGCATCGCCAGCGAGCGGCAAGCGTTGGCTGTAGTCGCGGGTCGCCAAACCATCCACCGCACCGGTTTGGAGCGCCTGTCGTGCGGCGTCGAATGTGTCGTAAATGTGGAAGCGCACCCGCTCAATTGAGAACGCATCCTCTGGGAACGCATCGTCGCCGACCCCCGCGCGCTGGCGATACACGGGCGCTGCGCGCAAATCGACAATCTCCACCTGCCCATCGGGGCCGGCGCGCAGCGATTCGCGCTGGTACGGCCCGGTACCAATCGGCGTGAGGTTGAACGGATGATCGATGAGCAGATCAGCCGTTGTGCCACGCAACGCGTGTTCTGGCAGGATGCCAACCCGCAGCTTGTCGAGGAAGGTGCCGAGTGGCTGTGTCAGGCGGAAGCGGACAACGTGCGTATCGAGACGTTCGGTTTCGACGGTGCGCCAAAAATCGTACAGATCCGCTGGGCCGGGGAAGTCGGGTGAGCGCAGCAGCGACATGGTGTAAACAACGTCAGCGGCAGTGAATGGCGTGCCGTCATGCCACCGCACATCATCGCGCAGAAAGACAATGTACTCGTGATTGTCTGCTGTGATCTGCCAGCGTTCGGCCAACAGCGGAGTCGGTTCGCCGAAGGCGTTCGTGCCAACCAACCCCTCGAAAATCAGCGCTGTGATGTCGCGATCCACCGGGTTCAAATCCGCCAGCAGCGGATTCAAGCGCTGCACCTGACCGATCAGCGCTTCTCGATAGGTCGGTACATCGAAGCGCGGTTCGGCGGGGGGGATGCTGTCCACAACAGCGACTACCGCAGGGGCTGTGGTGGGTGCCGCCGTGATGGGTGTGCTCTGTGCGGTTGGCGACGGGGTGGGGGGTGCATCTGGTGTATTTGGGTCGGTTGAGCGCAGCAGCAGACTCGCCAGAAACAGGCTCGCCGACAGCAGGAGCGCAGCAATTTGCCAGCGGAAGCCTCGCAGCATGATCGCGTCCTCAAGCAGAAAGGATCAAAGGAGTCAGGGTGGTCAGTGGGTAGGCGAGGTGCTTTTGCGGAGAGTCATCGCTCAACGCGCAAAACACCTCGACACAGCGTATGGCCGCACGGAGGGTGGTGGGGGTTACCGCGAGACCGACACCGATAGGATGGCAACGGCGAGGAAAGCGATGGCCAGCGCAATGGTGATCTGGAATAGGGTCTTTTCCAGCCCACGCCGCGTCCGTGTAATGCCGCCGCCTGCGTCACCGCCCAGCAAATTGCCCAGGCCGCCACCTTTCACCTGAAGCAGAATCATGATTGTGAGCAGGATTGATAGAATGATCGAAACAACCTGGAAAGCGACTTCCATGAGACTTTCTTCCCGAAAATTTTACGTTTAGCGCCCGAAGTATAGCACGAGGCTCTGCACTTGCAAAGCCTCATGCGAGAACGTCGGTCGGGCGTAGGGCTGATGCGGTGGAGAGCGCAGCACACTAATCTGTGATGGGCGTGGTGAACAGCGACTCCAGGTAGTCCACGGCGGCGTCGATCTGAAGATCGTTGGGGTCGTCGAAGGTCTCCGGCATCCATTCGACCACGATGTCGGGGGTCACCCCATTTTCGTGGATCCAGCGCCCGTTCGGGGTGAGCCAGCGCGCAATCGTCAGGCGGATGCCCCCGCCGTTGACCAAGGCGCTCCACGTTTGCACCGTGCCTTTACCGAGTGTGGTGGTGCCGACGATGGTGGCACGCCCGGTGTCTTGGAGCGCTCCGGCGACCAGTTCGGACGCGCTGGCGCTGCTCTCGTTGACCAGCACCACAATCGGCACATCAATGTCGAGCGGATCACCAGCGGCTTCAAAGACGCGCTCACGCCCGTCGCCGAACTCCTCGAGCACAATTGGCCCGCTGGCGATGAATGCGCTCCCCACATCCACCGCACTGTTGAGCAGACCGCCGGGGTTGTCACGGAAATCGATGATCAAACCGTCGCGGGTGTTGACATCCATCGCTGCGACGGCTTCCTCGATCTGATCGCGGGCCTCGGCGCTGAACTGATTCAGCCGCAGGTAGGCGATATTGCTGTCTTCCAGAACTTCGTATTCGATGTTCGGGATGGTGATGCGTGCGCGGACGATCTCGAAATCGATCAGTTCGTCTTCCCGGCGCATGGTGATTTTCACCGCTTCGCCTTCTGGCCCACGCACCCGCGCGGCCAGCTCCATTTGAGTGACTTCGGTGACATCGAAATCATCGACCGTGACAAAAACATCGCCGGGGCGGACACCAGCCGCTTCCGCTGGCGCACCCTCCAACAAGCCGACGACCTCGATCTCACCAGTATCTTCGCGGGTACGAATGACCACCCCGATACCTTCGAACTCGCCTTCGAGATCGGTATTGAGCATCTCGTAGGTTTCCGGGTCCATGTAGCCGCTGAACTCGTCGCCGAGGGCCTCGACCAGACCGGTGGTCGCGCCATCGACCAGCACGTCTATGTCAACCGGGTCGATGTAATCGGACTGAATCAGGTTGAAGACCTGCCAGAAGTGGGCGAAATCGTCCGCCACACCTTCTGGGGGGCGGGTCGTGCTCTGGGCCGAAGCCCCGATGGTCGTTTGATTGCCCAGCGCGAACCCGGCGATGAATACGGCCACCAACGCCAGGGCCGCCGGGATGTGGCGTAGATGCCCGCGAAGTGCGGTCTGGGATCCCATCACAATTGCTCCAGTTTTGTTAACACTTGTTATCATTATATGGATTTCGCCCGCGTTGTAGACTGTGAATTTGTAGAGAGCTTCGCTGCCGAGGAGGAATATACATGAGCGAACAACAAGCTGCCGCCATTCTGTTTGGGTTGGCG
>JAADYY010000253.1 GCA_010092805.1 Chloroflexota bacterium
CATCGACTGCTGTGTCTCTCAATCAGGCAAGGACTTGGTTGAGAGGGGACGCAAGTCAATCGTCCACGTGCAATCCAACGATTGCCAAGCACCGACTCCGCGGAGTCAGGGGCAAGCCACGCGCTTTAGCGGGTGGTAATTGACGCGAGGATCAACTGCACGCCGATGATCAGCAGCATGACCAGCAAAATGCGGCGGAACACCTGCTGATTGACGAACCGATCCAGCCACATGCCAACCAACGCGCCCAGCACGATCATCGGCAAAGCGATCAGATAGCCTTGCAGCACCTGCGCGTCATAGTGGCCGCGTACCAAATGATTAATGCCGACAAATGTACCGCTGACCATGAACAGCATCTGCAAGTTGATGCGGAATTGATCTGGCGTCCACTCTCGGCACATCCCATAGATGACATACGGTGGCCCAGCCATGTTATACGCCCCACCCAGCAGCCCGGAGGCGAAGCCAAACATATATGACCAGCGTGGGTGCGCGATAGCGGGCAAGCGCGGCCCAATCAATGTGTAAAGTGCGTACGCAATCAGGAACAAGCCCAGGCCGCCCAGCACAAGCGTCGTATCGAGCCGGACAACCACCTCGACCCCAAGCGGGATGCCGATCAACGTTGCCAGCATCAAGCGCCACAACGCACGCGGACGCAGTTGACGCCAATAACGCCGCAGCAGGATCGATTGAATGGTCAGGCCGATAAGCGAAACCAGCGACGCCGCAGCAATCGGATCAAGAAAGCCGATGAGCAGCGGCATCGCGACCAATGCCGCCCCAAACCCCGCCAGGGTGTGCACGAGAATCGCGGTGAATACAATCGCAGCAATCTGTAAGAATTCCATGCGCACAATCCTAGCGCACAGCGGCACCACATGACAAGCACAGCGTTTCGGTATAATACAACACACAGGTCGCGGGGATCGATCACGAGAGGAGGCGAAGCATGTTTGACATCAAAGATCGCGTGGCAGTGATCACTGGCGGCACAGGCGTACTTGGCTCAGCGCTCTGCTGGGGATTGGCTCGTGCTGGCGCAAAAGTCGCGATCATCGCCCGCACCGAGTCCAAAACACAGCAGCTCGCCGACTCGATCGGTGCTGAAGGGGGGCAAGCCCTCGGCATCGCCGCCGATGTGCTTGATAGAGGCGCGCTGGAAGCCGCCGCACAGCGCGTTATCGACGCCTTCGGCCAGATAGACAGCTTGATCAACGGCGCGGGCGGCAATCATCCGCAAGCGACCACCCTCCCCGGCGAACGCCCTTTCTTCGATTTACCGCAGGACGCTCTGGAATGGGTCTTCAACCTGAATTTCCAGGGCACGGTGCTCGCGTCGCAGGTATTCGGGCAGCAGATGGCCGCGCAGCGCTCCGGCGTGATCCTCAACATCTCATCGATGGCGGCGCTGCGCCCACTGACGCGCGTCGCGGCGTATGGCAGCGCGAAAGCCGCCCTCGATAACTTCACACGTTGGCTGGCGGTGCATCTGGCGCAGGAATACAGCCCAGATATTCGCGTCAACGCGATTGCGCCGGGGTTCTTCCTCGGTGAGCAGAACCGTTACCTGCTGATCGATGAAGCCAGCGGCGACCTCACCCCACGCGGCCAGCAGATCATCGCGCACACGCCGATGGGCCGCTTCGGCCAGCCCGATGATCTCCTGGGCACCGTGATCTGGCTGGTTTCGGATGCTTCGCGCTTCGTCAGCGGCATTGTAGTGCCCATTGACGGCGGCTTCAGCGCCTACAGCGGCGTCTGAACGATATTCACAAATCTTTCACGAACTTTCTGCCGCGTCATCTCGTATCGGAGATGAGACAGCGGCGTTGAGATTTATGCACGCTTTCCTCACTTGACGCGCCGCCGTTCCCGCCCATACGATCCTTCTGACAGTAGGTGAGCAAAGGTGCGCTTCATGCAACTGACGACCCAGGAAATCAGGGTATCCCATAAACCAACGATTCAGCAGCTCATGGATTCGGTGCGCTCGGCGGCGGTCATTGCCCCAGAAAAACTCCAACTGATCATCGCGACGCTGCTGGCACAGGGCCACGTACTGCTCGAAGACGTGCCCGGCATCGGCAAGACGTTGGTCGCCAAAGCCCTGGCCAAATCGCTGCATGGATCGTTCAAACGCATCCAATGCACGCCGGATCTGCTGCCCAGTGACCTCACCGGCGGCGCAATCTACAACCAACGCGAGCAGCAGTTTGAGTTTGTGCCCGGCCCCATCTTCGCCAACATCGTGCTGGTCGATGAGATCAACCGCGCATCGCCGCGCACGCAGTCGAGTTTGCTGGAGAGTATGGCCGAAGGCCAGGTCACCAGCGACGGCGTCACCCGCACGCTGGAGCGCCCCTTCTTCATCATCGCCACACAGAACCCGGTCGAAATGGCGGGCACGTTTCCGCTGCCAGAAGCGCAGCTCGACCGCTTCCTGATTTCGCTGAGCCTGGGCTATCCATCATTTGCCGATGAAGTCAGCATCCTTGAGCGCGAGGAGCACGCCAACCCGCTCGACAGCATCGAACCGATCATCGAACTGGCCGATATTGTCAACCTGCAAGCCGCGACCCTGCAGGTTGGCGTGATGCGCAACCTCAAGGAATACATCGTGCAGCTTTCCACCGCCACACGCGCCCATAGCGAAGTGCTCTACGGTGTCAGCCCGCGCGGCGGCGCGGCGTTGCAGCGCTGCACCCAAGCCCTCGCCCTGATCCGTGACCGCCGCTTTGTCACGCCCGACGACATCAAGAGCGCGGCACATGCCGTAATGCCGCACCGCATCCTCACCCGCGACCGCAACCCGCAGACGGCGCGTGAAGTCATCGCGCAGATCCTCGCACAAACCCCGGTTCCGGTCGAGTGACGGTGACATGCTCACAGGACGCACATACACGGTTCTGATCGCCGCTGTCATCCTGTACTTCTTCGCCAATCAAACGCAGGTCGGTTGGCTGTATGTCATGTCCGCGCTGATCGGCGGGCTGGTGCCAGCGGCGGCCCTGCTCAGCCGGGGGATGCTGCGTGATATTGACGGCTCACGGCGGCTGGGCGATGGTGAGCTGCCAGAACTCTACGAGGGCGACGACATCGACATCAGTTTGACGCTGCGCAAGACGGGGCGCGGTGGCGGCGCACAGATTCGGCTCACAGAGCACTGCCCGCTCGCTGCCCCAGAGAGTCCCTGGCGCGAGACGCGGTTGTTCATTCCGTCGCTGCCCGCTGGCGACGCGATCCACTTCGACTACACCATCACGCTCGACCGGCGCGGCGTGTACGAATTCCCCGATCTGACACTGGAGACGCACGCCCCGTTCGGGTTTTTCCGCCGCGAACGCACCCTAGCGATCCCGACGCGAGCGCTGGTCTACCCGGAAGTGCTACCGCTTCACCGTCTCGCTCTGTTTGATCGGCAGTTCATGCCGCAGGTGGCGCGTCAAACTGCCGGCCTCGGCTACGAAGTGATCGGCCTGCGCCCCTACCGCCCCGGCGATTCGCCGCGCCACATCCATTGGCGCACGGTCGCCCGCACAGGTCAACTTGTCAGCAAAGAATTCGCCGATGAAACCCAGCCCGGCCTGCTGCTCGCGCTCGATTTGTTCACACATCCGTACCCGAATACGGCCAGCAAACACACCCCGTTTGAGTGGGCGGTGAAAGCAGCGGCGAGCATCGGGGACTACGCTGGTCGTAAACAGTATCCGCTCACGCTGGCGACCAACGCGGTTGATTTACCTGCGCCGCGCGGTGCCGTCGGCATGTCGGCGCTACTGCAATACCTGGCGCGGGTGCAGCCTATCGGTGATGAGCCGCTGACCGCCGCGCTGCGTGACAGCGCCGCACAAAGCTTCGTCGCCGTGATTCTGCCCTGGCCGGACGAAGCCATCACCAGCACGCTCATCGATTTGCAGCGCCGCAACGCTCAAGTCCTCGCCATCCTGATCGATCCGGCTTCGTTCTCGGACGGCGGCCCGTCCGCGCGCGGGATGGCCGGAGCGCTGCACGCCGCCGGGATCGACACTCGCCTCATCCGCTTCGGCGATAATCTGGTTGCCCAACTCAACGAACGTCAGGAGATTGCACCGGCAGTGACGCCATGACCGAAACCTTGAAGACTGATGTGAATCTACACACCATTGATCAGCAGCCTGACGATCAACCGCGCCCAACCTGCCGCGCGCGTGTGATACAAGCGATGCTCATTTTCATGGGGTTGATGCTGTTCGTGGCCGGCATCCGCTATGAGATTTGGGTGCTGGCCGCCTTCGCGATCCTCGCGTTCGTGATGAGCCGTCTGTTTGTGCGCAAATCTGGCCCACCCATCCCGGAAGATTCGCGGCAGCTGCGCCAGATCGCGTTCGCCGCGCAGATCGTGGCGGCGCTGAGCCTGGCGTATGTGGCGCAGGTGTGGGTCGTCCTCCTGATCACGGCGATCATTCTCATGGTTGGGCATGGGGCGGCGTATCGCTACCGGGCCAAACGCCCACGCTGGCTGCAAGGGATCGCCTTTGTCGCCCTACACGCCGCGTTCTTCTGGATGATCATCGGCATGGTAAACAATCAACCGTACCCACAGGCGCAGGTCGCCATGCTGGGCATGGCCGCCGTGAGCGCGGTGCAATTCACGCGCATGAACTTGATCTCCGGGATGAGCATGGGCCTACTCAACCTGTACGTGGCCGCCTCACTTAGCCGTGATTTGAGTTTTCTGGTGTTCCTGGGATCGTATCTGGCGCTGATGCTGCTGTTCCTGTGGCAAGCCGATACCGAGGACGGCCTGCGCGATAACCCGGTGGTGCTGCGCCCCATCCGCGCAGGCGCAGCCGGCGGCACAAGCACACTCGTCCGGCGGTTGCGGAGCTGGGTGCTCCGTTTCGGGATCGCGTTACCAGTCGCGGCCAGCCTGATCTTTGTGTTCACGCCGCGCTTCGCCGGGCACCCGATCATCCCGCCTGTGACGTTCAACGCGCCTGTCCGCAGCGGCCCCAACGCGCAGATCATCAACCCGGCGCTGCCACTGGTGCAGGTACAGGGCTGGACAGACAGCGTCGGCGACTACTACTACGGCTTCGATACCCGGCTCGACCTCGCGTATCGCGGCGGCCTCAGCGACACAATCATGATGTACGTGCGCAGCCCGGCCTGGAGTTACTGGCGCAGCCATGCTTACGACACCTACGACGGGCGCACCTGGACTCAGGCTAGTAACGAGGTCGAAATCATCGAACGGTTCGGCCAGTCGATTGAACTGAATGATGGAAACTGGTTTCAGGACGATTACTTCGTACAGACCTTCCAGATCGTGCAGCCGATGCCGAATCTCGTCTTCACGGGCGGCCAACCGATGGAGTTGTACATGGCAGTCGATTCGGTCGCTGTCGACTCGACGGACGGTATTCGTGTTGGGCAGTCGCTTGACCCAGGGATGATCTACTCGGTGGCGTCGCTGCGGCAGGCATTCGACCCGGATGCACTGCGCGCTGCCAGCACCGACTATCCCGACGAGGTGGGGCCGGAGTATCTGCAAATCCCAGAGATCGTCACCGACCGCACACGCCAACTCGCCCACGATCTCACACGTGGCTTGACCAACAACTACGACCGCGTGATCGCCATCCGCGATCATCTGTTGGTCACCTACCCCTATGATTTCTTTCCGCCGCCGCAAGCCCCGAACACCGACGCCATCGATCAATTCCTGTTCGTCGATCAGCGGGGGGTGTGCGAGCACTACGTCAGCGCGATGGTCATCATGCTGCGCGAACTCGGCATTCCGGCGCGCCTGGTCGCTGGCTTCGGCAGCGGCACCTTCAACCAGTTCACCAACTTCTACGAAGTCCGCGCCAACGATGCGCACGCCTGGGTTGAGGTTTATTTCCCGGAATTCGGTTGGGTGCCGTTTGATCCCACGCCCGGTTGGGAAGGCGACCCGCAAACCGGCCCCGTCTCGCGGTGGGTGTTCTCTGGCGCGCTGGGCGGACTCAATCTGGCCTTGCCCCTCGGTGACATCCTCAGCGCAGGCGCGGCTGTCTTCGGCGGAATCGGCGGCTTGATCGGGTTCATCCTCGTGATCGGTGCAGTCGTGGCGCTGATCTACGCGCTGTGGCGTTGGCGGCATCGCCTGCCTACCTTCCAGCGCCGTTCCACTTATCACACCGATGCCTCTCGGCGGCGGATTTTCGCCGCTTATCGCCGGGCGCAACGCCAACTACGCAGCCGCCGCGCCGACGGCCAGACCGTGCAGGAACATGCGGAAATCGCCCCAACGCTCCAATCCTTGGCTGATCTGGAGGACATCGCAGCGTATCGCCCAGAACCGCCGGATGTAAACCACGTCGATCAGGCGCGCTCATGGCGACCAGATAATCCCGCTGATCGCGATCAGCCAGCGCCATTCAGGTGATCAAGGTGGGCGGCGAAGCCATCCGGGTAGCGCGCCGCCCACTCGTCGCGCAGCACGCCGTAGCCCAGGCCATCGTAATAATTCCCATCCACGATCCGCGCCCGGCGAAAGCGTGCTTCTTCCATGTAGCCCAGCTTCAGCGCCAAGCCCATCATGCCGTAATTGCCTGACCACGTGCGCAAATCCAGCCGAGCGAACCGGGGCATCACGCGGAAGAGATAATCGCTCCACAAACCGAGCGCTTCGTACCCAAGCCCCTGCCGCCAGCGTGCCGGATCGTAAATCAGAATGCCGACAGCCGGCCAGTGCGTCTCTTCGCTGATCCAGTACCACGTCACCATTCCGATGAACGCATCGTCAGGCTGCGCGGCGATCATCAGCCGCTCACGTGGGTCGGGCCACTCCGCCCGCTCGATCCGGGCGCGTACCCGCTCGACTTGCTGCGCCACCTGCTCCGCCGACGGGTGCCCGTAGTACGGCCCATCGAGCCGCTGCCATTCGTGGCCCGGCTGCATCCAGTGGCTGTAGGCGGCAACATCACCGAGCTGCATATCGCGTAGAACGATCTTGTGTCCAGAAATTCGCACGCTCATCGTCCCAACTCACATTGGCCCGGCGCAGACCGGGGCCGTTATCGGCAGATTCGGGCGATAATGCACCGCCACATCATCGATCAGCGCGGCGGGCGCGCCATCCGGCGGGTTGACACCGATCTGCAACCGCAGCGTGCCCCACGTACTGGTGGTGCGCGCCTGCATGGTGTATGCGCGTGGCGGCGTGTTCGGCTCGATCATGAAGCTGCACTCAACGATCCCATACTGCCGCCCCGACGCATTTTGCAGCCCGACTGTGACCGTTTTGCGGAACGGGCTGGCATTGCCAATCCGTAAAGTGACCTCAAACGGGGCATTCGCTGGTGTGCCGTAAAACAGGTCTTGATAGGCCCGTGCCCACAGCGGCGCGGCGTCGGTGGCAATGCGGGTGAGGTGCAGCGCGCCATCCTGCACAAACCAATTCAACTGCCCGGACGCGCGCCACCAATCCAGATCAGAGTCGAATCTGCCGTTGCGCACGAAATTCCAGTTCAGGGGCAGCGGCCCGCTGTGATTCGCCTGCTCCAGATGCCCCCAGGGCCAGCCCGCCACCTCGTCGCGGGTGTAGCCGCTGAAAGCGATGTTATGCTCTGCGTAGACATGCGCCGCATAAATCCATTCCGACCGATCCCCGTCGCGGTCACCATCGCGCAAATCCGGGTAGGCAACGATGTCGTACTGCTGGCCAAACTCGACATGCAGGTGCGGGTTCGACGAAAAGCCGGTGTTGCCTTCCAACCCGATCACCTC
>JAADYY010000254.1 GCA_010092805.1 Chloroflexota bacterium
GAAAACTGCTTTTGAAGTCCCTCGCCTAGCCGCAAAGCGGCGGTTGGGAGCGGGATTTAGGGTGAGGGCCTGATTCGCCAACAACATCTGAACAATTTTGACAGCGCAAGCGCGGCGGCGTACAATGCAGCGGTCTGATGCGGGAGGCGCGCGATGACCAAACTGCACGTTTCGCAACACCCACTCATCCTCCATAAATTGACCGCGCTGCGCGATGTTGAGACGGATCACCGCAGTTTTCGCGAACTCATGCGCGAATTGGCGCTGCTGTTGTGCTATGAAGCCACGCTCGATCTCAAGCTGTCGCCGAAAACCGTCACCACCCCAATGGGCGAAGCGCACGGTCACAAAAGCGAAGAGACCATCGGGTTGGTGCCTGTGCTGCGCGCCGGGCTTGGTATGGTCGAAGGTGTTCTGCAACTGCTGCCGAGTGTGCAGGTCTGGCACATTGGGTTGTACCGCGACGAAGAGACCCTGCGGCCCGTCGAATACTACAACCGCCTGCCGGACGAGCCGACGGTACAGGTCTGCCTGGTGCTCGATCCCATGTTGGCGACCGGCGGTTCCGCGATTGCCACCGTCGATATTCTCAAGCGCTGGGGCGTGCCGCGCATCAAATATGTAGGCATCATCGCCGCGCCAGAAGGTGTCGAGCGCTTGTCATCAGCGCACCCAGACGTGCCAATCCACGTCGCCTGCGTTGACGAACGCCTCAACGATGTCGGCTTCATCGTGCCCGGCCTAGGCGACGCCGGTGACCGCCAATTTGGGACATGAGGCCGCGATCCGCCTGTGAGTCCGTTGAGCCACGCGACCGCTTTTTTCCTCGTTTTCGGGTTGGCGCTCAGTGTCACCCTGATCCTTGTGCCGCTGGGGATCTATCTGGGGCGGCGCTTCGGCGTTACGGTCAAAGCGGGTGGGCGGCGGCAGAGCGACGCAGACCGGCGGCGGCTCTCTCGACTCGGTGGGATTGCCATTTTCGGCGGGTTCGTCACGGCGGTGCTCGCCGCACAAATCCTCCCCGTCCCACGCATGGATCCTTACGAGATCATTCGCCTGACCGGGCTGCTGCTCGGCGCGGCGTGCATTTTCATCGTCGGCCTGCTGGATGACATTTTCGAGTTCTCCTCGCTGCCGCAGTTCCTGGGGCAATACCTGGCGGCGGCCATCGCCATCTCATTTCAGATTTTCATCGAGTTTTTCAACAATCCACTCACCGGGCAGCAAACCGATCCCTGGCCGTTCATCGTCACCGTGACGATCAGCTTTTTCTGGCTGGTGGGGATGATGAACACGATGAATTGGCTCGACGGCTTGGACGGACTGGCGGGTGGCGTCGCGTTGATCGCGGCGGTGCTGCTGTTCGTCAACAGCGCCTTTCGCGTCGAAGAGCCGCAGATCAGCGTGAGTCTGCTGCATCTGGCGCTGATGGGCGCAACGCTCGGCTTTTTGCTGTTCAACTTCAACCCCGCGCGGATCGTTTTGGGCAGCGGCGCGGTTTTGCTCGGCTACATCCTCGGCTCACTCAGCATCATCGGCGGCGCGAAGATGGCGACCATCCTGCTGGTGATGGGGCTGCCGCTGCTCGATGCCGTCTGGCAGATTGTCAACCGCGTGCGGTCGGGGCGCAGCCCATTCGAGGGTGATCGCGGCCACCTACACTTCCGGCTCGTCGATATGGGCTTGAGTCAGCGGCAGATCGTGCTGGGGTATTATGGTTTCTGCGCGCTTTTTGGTGGTATCGCGCTGATCACCAGCAGCCAATTGTTCAAGTTCATCGCGTTGGGCGTGCTGCTGCTGATCGCCACCGTTGGCTTCATCGGTCTCAGCCGGCTGAGTCATGGGCGCTCTTCTTCGGCAGCAGGGGCTGCCGGGGTTGCGGGGGCTGCGGGATTGGCCTCCGGCGCAGACGACTCACTTGAGGACTCGTTGGCGTCGTCTGCCCCATCCTCTGATTGATCATCTGGCGGCTTCTCGGGTGACTCCACGACTGCGGGCTGCGGTGACGGCTGCGCACCACCGCGCGCGATGATCGTCGGCATCGGTCGCTCGGCTTGCGGTGCCAGCGACCCGCTGACCTCGCCAGCAGCAGGTTCTACGGTGGGTTCGGGGCTGGCTGCCGCCGGAGCAGCCTCCTCTTTGCCAGGGCCGCCAGGGATCGGCAGCGGCAGTTGATAAATCGACGGTGGGCCGGCGGGCGCTTCTTCGCGCGGCTTGGATTGCGTGCTTGCCTGCCGAGCACGCTGCTGCTCCCGCTGCTTGATCAGATCCTCGCGGCGGACAGCGACGAGTTTGCCGCGCTCGAAGGTCGCACTATCTCCGGTGGTACGCTCGATAGCCGCCTCCACGAGTCCAAGCACCCCTGTCATGATGAGATCGACGACGATGATCGCGCCGAGCGCGGCAGCCAGCAGCGTCGGCAGGTTAGCCAGCGGGCCAGTGAGGGTATTTGTGAGCACTTCCTCGCCCACGCCCAGTACAAACAGCACCGCCATCACGACCACCGTCGCCACTAGCACGATCCGCCCACCGCGCAGCGTCTGCCATTCGGGCATCATCGTGTTGCTGATGGCGAAAATCAAGTACGACCACAGCAGAAAGTCGGGGGTACTCGTCACCTGCGCGAGCACCGCCTCCATACTAGCAAAGCCGCCTGCGCTGATCAGCCCGACGATGGCGGTGACATCGAACACCCCATTCAGAATGATCAGGATCACGCCCAGCCCAACGATCAGCGGCGCAATGCTGATGATCGCCACTTTGAACTCGCCCGTGTTCTTGGCGAGCTTGACGAAATTCAGCCGGAGTTCGCCGATCTCCTGCTTCTCCGGCCAGGCAATCGCGCGCTCCGCCCGCACGTTGAGCATCCCCGCCGTCAACCAGTAAACCAACTGATTCAGAAAGACGCCGGGCAAAAAGATGATGTAGTAGAACAGGGTCGTCGTCTGGAGATCTTTGGTCAGCAGCCAGCCCACCTTAAACAGGTGCTGATGCAGCCACCGCTCCAAGCGGCGCATCCCGATCAGGAGCGCCGCGACGATCAGCCAGGGCGTGAGCAGCGCACTGAGATCCAGCGTTAGACGCCTTTCGCTTGCGCCGCCAGCGCGACGAGTTCCGTGAAATCGTCTACCTTCAACGACGCCCCACCGACCAGCGCGCCGTCAATGTCCGGCTGGCCCATGTATTCGATCATGTTGCTGGGCTTCACGCTGCCGCCGTACTGAATGCGCGTCGCTGCGGCCACCTCACCGCCGTACAGATCTTCAAGCGTCGCGCGGATCGTCCCGCCGATGATCGTGTTGGCGACTTCGCCGCTGGCATTCTTGCCCGTGCCAATCGCCCAGATCGGTTCATAGGCGAAGACAATCTGCTGCATCTGCGCCGCCGTGATGCCATCCAGCGCGGCGCGCACCTGCTGCCCCACGAACGCCTGCGTTTCGCCCGCCTCATTCTGCGCCAGGCTCTCGCCGACCGCGATGATCGGCTTGATGTCGTTGGCTAGCAGCGCTTTCGCCTTCCGGTTGACATTTTCGTCCGTGTCACCCAAGTAGGTGCGGCACTCGGAGTGCCCGATGATCACATAATCGACCAACCCCTTAAGCATATGCGGCGAAATCTGCGAAGTATACGCGCCCTGATCTTCCCAATGGACATCCTGGGCGCTCACTTGGATGTCAGTCGCTTTAAGCGCATCGGCCACAGCCGCCAACGCGATGTAGTTGGGGCTGACAACACGCTCAATGCCACTGAACGGTGCCAACTTGGGCGCTAATTCGCGGACAAACGCCACAGACTCGTCGAGCGTTTTGTGCATCTTCCAGTTTCCAGCGATGATGGGCACACGCATGAATGATCAACTCCCCGTCAAGGTTTCAAAGCGACTCATGATGATCTTATCGAGGTAATTCGGCCAGCAACGCACGGGCGCGGTCACGCAGCCAGGGCGAGACTCGATCTCCCTCGAGTACGGCTTCCCATTCTAAACGCGCAGCCTCGGAATCGCCACGTGCGGCGTAAAGTTCACCCAACACCAACCGTGCCTCTTGCATCGGGATGTCTGTGTTGAGGATAGCTTCGAGTACGTTCTCGGCAGACTGGAAAGCTATCAGGCGGTCGAAGGTGATCAGTGCGCGTGCAATCATCGTGCGCACTAACGGATGGGCGTTGCGGAAACTCTCGACAAGATCGCGCACGCCTTCAAAGTCAAAATTTCCGGGCGTGAGCGCCGCACGATACAAGGCTTCGCCGAGGGTGCTATAAACCGTTGGGTAGTAGTCCTGCCGTTCCGCTGCCAGCAAAATCTGGTTAGCCAGCGCAACTGCCATATGGGCGTTGTCCGCTTCGGCAGCAATATCAATGGCGGTCACCCAGTAGCCCGCCGGGTCATCGGCAAAAT
Organism: Chloroflexota bacterium; assembly: GCA_010092805.1. Classification (GTDB taxonomy): domain Bacteria; phylum Chloroflexota; class Anaerolineae; order Aggregatilineales; family Phototrophicaceae; genus Flexifilum. The sequence goes on from JAADYY010000254.1 coordinate 4,397, forward strand.
CTCCACCAACGGCCAGCATGTTGGTGGCCAATTCAGCATCATTATTCTCCGCAGCATAGCGCGCCGCCGCCAAATACACACCAGGATCTTCGCTGCCTGCCTCAACAGCCGTGCGCACCTCATCCGGGCTGAGCATGGGCAGCGCCAGCGTTGCCACCGACGACGGTGACCCCGATGATTGCCCCAGCGGCGATGGCCGTTGATTGGGATCCAGCGTATCCGGCGGTGGCTGCCCAAC
>JAADYY010000255.1 GCA_010092805.1 Chloroflexota bacterium
GCCTGGTCGCCGGACGGGACGCAGCTCGCGTTTGAGTCGCGGCGGGACGGGAACTTTGAGATCTATGTGATGAACGCCGACGGCAGCAACGTTCGCCGCCTCACCGACCATCCCGAACCTGACTGGTCGCCCGCCTGGTGGGCACCTGCAAACGACTGACCGTGATTCCCCGCCGCCAACACGATCCGACTCGGCGGGGGGATGCGTCGGCACGGCTGCCCGCGATGCTGCTATAATCGGGGTGTTAGACTCACGAAGCGCTGCTGCGCACACCGTACCGATCTCATGCCGATGTACACCGCTTATCATCTGACTATCGACTCTGAACTGCCGCTGCCCGAACTGCCCACCACCGACTCGGCGGCAGCGGACATCACGATCCGGCTGGGGCAGCCGCCCGATCACCTGGACGCGCCGACGTATACCGGGCTGCTGCACGAATCCGCCCCCGGCCACCTGCTGTACAGCGTGCCGTCGGTTCTGCGGCTGCTGGCCCGCGCCGGAAACGAGATCCTCGTCGAGCCGCAGCCCGGCAGCGACCCCGACTCGGTGCGCGCCTTCGTGCTGACGGCGGGGCTGGCGGCGATCATGCATCAGCGCGGGCGGATGGCGCTGCGCGGCAGTGCCGTCGCCATTGACGGCCAGGCGGTGATCTTCACGGGCATCTCTGGGGCGGGCAAATCGACGCTGGCCGCCGCGCTCTACCGGCGCGGGTACCGTCTGCTCGCCGACGACTTCGTTGTGATCGACCTGGACGCCGACGGTCAGCCGGTTGTCACGCCGGGGTATCCCGTGTTGAAAGTGTGGAAATATGCGCTGCTGCAGCTCGGCTACGATCAGGACAGCATCGCTGCGCTGACCCCGGTGCGCCCGGCGTTGCAGAAATACATGCTGCCCGCCGAACGCGGCTTCTCGCCTGCCCCTGCCCCGGTGCGCGGCATTTATGCGCTGCAATCCGCTGTGGATCGTGAGGGGCCGCGTGTGCCGCTCCCCGCGCTGAACATGCTGCAAATCCTAAACTGGCACTTTTATTATCGGCGCTTCGCCATCGATCTGGGCGCGGTCGCCCGCTGCTGGCCGATCACGACGGCGCTCACCGACCACGCCGCGAGTTATCGGCTGTGGTGGCGCTGGCGTGATTTCAACGCGGAGACGCTGGCCGATCTGGTGGTGGCTGACGGTTTGGGTGCCGCCGGCGAAAGGGAGCACTCGTGAGTATTTGTTGGTTGGCGTCGTACCCGAAATCTGGGAATACCTGGCTGCGCGTCTTTCTGGATAATTATTGGGAAGACCGCGATCAACCTGCTGACATCAACCGCTTGCAGCGCACGAGCTTGCCAACGGTGCGGGTGATGTTCGACAACACGCTCGTCATCGAATCTGGACTGCTCACCAAAGCGGAAGTAGATGCGCTGCGCCCGCGCTACTACCGCCAATTTGCCACGAAACCCGCCGCCACAGATAAGCACCTGTGCAAAGTCCACGACGCCTACACCTATCTGCCGGACGGCGCGCCGCTGCACCCCACCGATGTCAGCTTCGGTGTGATCTATCTCATCCGCAACCCGCTCGATGTGGCGATCTCCTACGCCCATCACAGCGCGACCGATATTGACACGGCCATTGACCTGATGAGCCGGGAAATCCACACGCTCGCGGCCCCGCCGAACACCGAGGCGCACCAGATCGGCCAACGGCTGATGTCCTGGAGCGGGCATGTGCGCAGTTGGGTCGATCAAGCGCCGCTGCAGCGGTTGGTGGTGCGCTATGAGGATCTGGTGGCGCAGCCGCAGGCGGCCTTCGCGCGTGTGATTGCGTTTCTGAGCTGGGATCTGGACTCGGCGCGCTTGGAGAAAGCGATTCGGTTTTCCAGTTTCAGCGAATTGAAACAGCAGGAGCGCGCGCACGGCTTTCACGAGAAAAACCCGGACAGTGAATCTTTTTTCCGCAAAGGCAAATCGGGCGATTGGCGCGCCACCCTCACCGCCGCGCAGATCCAGCGGATTGTGGCCGATCACGGGGAAATCATGGCGCGGTTCGACTACTTGCCGGGGTAGAGGGCGCAAAGCATTGGGGGGCCAATCGCTGCGAGGTGGATGCCTGACTGACCGTCTCATTGTCGTAGATAACCATTTCTGGCGTGTTTGCGCGCTTGACCACCCTCAGTAAATCTCATATACTTGTGACATCATATCATCTGTGATGGATACAAAGGACGAGCGATGACTGCGGATACATCCAAGAAAGAATATCAAGCGCCGACCATCGAAGAGATCGGGCCGCTGGATCGTTTTGTCAATGAGGGTGCCAACGCCGACGCGAACGATGGGAAGAAATTCTACATCACACCGGACTCCTACATCTTCTTCGAAACCCCCGCGAGTTAATGGGGCGTTTCAGGGTGTCTCCGGCGCGATGCTGTAAGGGTTGATCGGACAGCGATAACCATTTCACGCTCAAATCACCGGACTACGTAGCTTGCTCTCGCATGGACGCATGGTTTCGCTACCGCATATACGGCTTGTCAATTGCCAGCACCGCATCTTTGACGGGGCTGACTGAAGCTGCATATCCGGGCATTGTGCCGGATGTGCAGCTTCGCTTCGCTGAGCGGCATTCCATCCCAGGGGACTTCAAGACACTCCTCTCTGGGCAATGGATACCTCACCCCAGCTATCCACCAGACAACCAACCCCAAGTGCTGTTTTCCCCAGACGATGGGGCGATTGGGTTGCGCTACCGGAGTGGGGTCGATTTTGTTTTGGCGGCGGACGGCAGCAAGATTTGGGCACTGCGCAGCCCCCCCCTCTCACATGAATATGCGCTGGTCTACCTCTTGAACCCCGTGCTGGGCTTTGCCCTGCGGCTGCATCAGCAGGCTTGCCTGCACGCGAGCGGATTTCTGGTGGACGACCATGTGGTGCTGTTATGTGGTGCCAGCGGTATGGGCAAATCGACGACGGCGGGTTACTTTGCCGGGCAGGGACATACGGTTATCACTGACGACATTGCCGTCATCAAGAACGCAGCAAACGCGCATGGGAATGGCTTCGTGGTGATGCCGGGGTACCCGCTGATGCGCCTGTATCAGAAATCGGCACAGGCCGTTGTCAAGACGGCGGGGACGCTCGCGCGTATTGCGCCGGAGTGGAACAAAAACTATCTCAATCTGCAAACGGACGGCTACCACTTCGCGGACACAGCCGCACCGCTCGGCGTGATCTACGTGATTGCCGGGCGCGCTGAGGAGCCGCGCATTGAGCCGCTGCCGCCGACGCACGCGCTCATGACTCTGAGCCAACAGGGGTACCCTCAGATGCTGCTCACCGCCGCGTGGCGGGCGGACGATTTTCGTTTTTTCGCCGCTGTCGCCGCCGCGATCCCGGTGCGGCGCTTGATTCTCCCGGATCGGTTTGAGCAACTGCCCGATTTGTATGAGGTGCTGCGGGCCGATGTGGCTAACCTCATGCTCAGCCTGCCCTCTTAAACTATCTAACAAAGCCGATGAACTTTAGAAAGCCGCACAACTGCGCATGTATTCTCTAAGCGGGTACGCCAGCATGATTCGTGACCAGGTGCGCACAGGGGCTTATGTGGAAGCCCTGCGGCGCGCGGTCAAGCCCGGTGATGTTGTCATCGATTTGGGCACTGGGACGGGGATTTTTGCGTTGATCGCCTGTCAGTTGGGGGCGCGGCACGTTTACGCGGTGGACCCCAATCCGCTCGTGGAGGTTGGCAAACAAATCGCAGCCGCCAACGGGTACAGCGACCGAATCACCTTCATTCGCGGCATCGCCAACCGCGTCCAATTTCCTGAGTTGGCGGATGTGGTGGTGGGTGATTTGCGCGGGAGCCACCCGCTGGTGGCGTCGAACCTTGCGACCTATGCTGCGCTGGCACAGCGGCTCAAGCCAGGCGGCATCATGATCCCGCAGCAAGACCGCGTGTATGCAGCGCTTATCCAAGCGCCGGCGCGTTACGCGCGCGAGGTGCTCCAGCCCTGGGCCGACAACCCGTACCAGTTGGATATGCGGGCGGCGCTGCCGTTGATCCTCAATGCGGCGTTGATCAGCGGCTACAATCCAGCGCGCGACGAAGTGATCTTACCCAGCCAGTTGTGGGGGGCCATCGATTACCCAACGCTTGGTGATCACCCCGGCCCGGTGCAGTTTGACCGGACGCTCAGTTGGCAGGTTGAGGCGGCAGGGGCAGCGCATTTTCTGTACATATGGTTCGAGACCGAATTGTACGATGGTGTTGGGTTCAGTAACGCCCCTGAATCCAGCGAGCGACGCCCCTGGGTGTATGGCAATGTGTACCCGCTGGCACAGCCGCTTGATCTGCTGCCGGGACAGCGGGTCGCGCTGACGCTGAAAGCCAATCTTGTGGGGCAGGTGTATGTGTTTCAGTGGGCCACACGGCTGTTCGCCGACGCCGACGCCGCTGTGCCGCTGCAACAATTCAACCAATCGACCTTTTTCGCAACCCTCCTGCAAGATGTGCACAAACGCGCCGCGCAGTTCAAGCCCACGCTGACGCCCAATGGGCGGGTGCAGGCGTTCATCCTCGGCGAAATGGCGCGCGGGGAATTCACCGTCGCGGCGATTGCGCAGGCGGCTGGGCGGCAGTTCCCGGATGTGCTGCCGGATGATATGACGGCCCTCGCCGAAGTTGCGCGGTTGTCGCAGATATTTAGCCAGTGACGCATCGATTTTAACCGTGAATTCACACAAAACAGGGGGCAAGCTGTGGTTCGTCGTGTGGTGGCTGCCGATAATGTGCTCTTTCATCAGTTTGGTGAGGAGGCGGTGCTCCTCAACATCACCAGTGAAACCTTCTTCCGGCTGAGTGGCAGCGCGGTCGATATGTGGCAAACGCTGGTCGCCAGCGCTTCGGTGGACCAGGCCAAAGATCAGTTGTTGGCCCAGTACAATGTCGACCCGGATGTGCTCAGTACCGATCTCAACACCTTCATCGACTCGCTGCACAAAGCCAAGTTGATCGAGATCCGCGAGTGATCATGCTTGACGAGAGGATGAGGATCCGATGACGGCTTTTTTCGGCGTCTTCCATTTCGCTGAAACGCCGCTGCAACGTGACGCGCTGGCTCGGATGATGCAGCGCATCGCCTATCGTGGGCCGGACGGCCAGCAGCTCACCCTCATCGGCGCGGACGATGATCAGGGCGGCGGGGGCCGGGCGGCGCTGGGCGTTGCGCTGCGCAAGACGACGCGCCAGGCAGCAGATGAGGTGCAGCCGCTGACGCGCTCGGGTGTGACCCTGGTGGCGGACGCGCGCCTGGACGACCGCCCCACCTTGATGAGCCAACTGCGCGCGAGCGGTACATCAGCCGGCGCTGATCTGGCTCACCCGGATGAAATCGCCGACAGCGACCTGATCCTGCGCGCATATCTGGCCTGGGGCACCGACTGCGTCGATCATCTGCTGGCGATTTCACCTTTGTCCTGTGGGATGCAGCGGCGCAGCGTGCGTTCGCCGCGCGTGATCACCTGGGGATACGGGTGGTGTATTACGGCGAAGCCCACGACCCGGAATTGGGGCGGGTGGTGGTCATCAGCACGGAGATCACCGCGATTCGCTTGTACCCAGCCATCCCCGAAACGCTCAACGAGCTAGCCCTCGGCGATTTTCTGATTCTGGGCAGCCCATTATGGCTCGATAAAACCTGTACAGTCTTCTCGGCGATTCGGCTGTTGGGGCCGGGCCACCGCTTGCTGGCGACGGCGGCGGGCACGCAGGTGGTGCCCTATTGGGATGTGCCCAAAAACACAACCCTCATCCGCTACCGCACGGAACAGGAGTACATCGATCACTATCTAGCGCTGCTGACGACGGCCATCCGCGACCGGATGCGCACGGATCGGATGATCATCTCGCTGAGCGGCGGCATGGACAGTTCGGCGATTGCTGCCATCGCCACCGACCTCAACCAGCGCGGCGAGACGAATACCGCCCTCGCCGCGCTCGTCTCGGTGTATGACCGGATCATGCCGGATACAGAGGCCTATTACGCCGGGCTGGTGGCGCGCAAACTCAAGCTGGATGTGGACTTTGTGCCGCAGGATCAATACCGGATCGTTCACCCGCTGCCGCTGTATGCGCAGCCGATCCAAGCGTATTCACGGGGTGGGCGCGAAATGGGGGCGCTGCTGCGTGCGCACGGTGAGCTGATGCTCACGGGGGCCGGCTCCGACGAAACGCTGCGGCTCACGCCGCTGTGGGATGTGCTGCGCTATCTGTCGCCCGCTGCGGCGGTCGCGCTGTATGCGTGGCTGTGGCGCTTTCAAAAGCGCCGCCCCCCCTTGACTGGCTTGCTGCCTTATCTGAGCCAATTTCATCCGCTGCCCAGCCACCGGCCCCCGCCGCCCATGATGCAGTCGCCGGAGCGGTACCCGCAGTGGCTGAACCCAGATTTTGAGCGGGAATTTCAGCTCAAGGCGCGCTGGGATCAGTTCTGGGCCTTCCGCCCCCCTGCCGAGTCGATGCTGCAACCCAACGCCTACAAAGCGCTCAAGCAAAACGTCTGGTCAACCATCACCGAGCCGCTGGAAGGGCTGGAGTTCCCCCCGATGGGGATGGTCGTGCCGTTTCTGGATTTGCGGATGGTGGCGTTTACGCTGGCGCTGCCGCCGCAGCCGTTCAACACCCGCAAACAGATTCTGCGGATGGCGATGCGCGACCGTCTGCCCGAAGAAGTGCTCAGGCGGCCCAAGACGCCGCTCGGCCCGCTGCTGCGGACGATGCTCACGCTGCCCGGCGCAGAATGGGTTGATGACTGGGAACCGATACCGGAATTGGCGCGCTCCGTGATACGCAGCGCGATCCCCAAGCTGGCCGGAGCGGACGGCTCGCAGGATTTCGCGCCGGTGCGGATGCGCCCGCTGGCGCTTAATGCGTGGTTGGCGCATTATCGCCGTCCGTTGGAGGCGACTCCGGCGCATCTGCCGACGCGGGACGCTGGGTGAACGGTGGCGGCGCAAAGGACTTCTGGTGATCGCGGAAGTGCTCGCCATCGAGCTTGATCCCGCGCAGGTAATCGAGCTGGACTTGCTGGTTTTGCTGCGCTTCCGAACGCCGCCGCAGCCAGGTTTCGTAGTTCGCCATCTCGCGCTCGTACTGCGCGCCTGCGGTGACAATTTCGGCGCGGAAGTTTTCGATGTAGTGGCGTGGGTAGGGCACGAACTGCACGAGCGGCTCGCCGACGGGGAACGTGAAGCGCACCAACGGCATCAGCAGCATGAAGTTGAGCGTGAAGCCCGCTTGCAGCCAATCGGTCTCGACCACACCTTCGAGCGTCAGGATACCCGGACGGGGGTAGTTGGGCACCGGGCGCACCTGCAGATCGACACCGGGCGAGGTGCGGACGAAAAACGGCGGCCTGATGGTGAAGGTACCGTAGCCGAACCAACTCGCCACCCAGCGCGGGTTCTCGCACTCCACCTCGACAGCGCTCGGATCGCCCCCGCCGCGCCACGACACGGTGAATTCGTAGGGGTTGTACAGCGTCCAACCGAGTGTATTGCCCGCCACCAGCGGCAGGCACAGGTAGAAATGGTTGTTGAAATTGGGGCGCAGTTTGTCGGCGGGTTTGAGGTACTCCGCCAGATCAAACCCAATGTCGCGGATCGGTAGGATTTGGATGGCGGGTTGATCCGCCGATGAGTCGCTCATGATCAGCTCCTGGTTCACGGGCAGCGGGTATCGAACAGCGCTTGATCCACGCGGAGGATGCGCCCGGACGCCAAGTTGACCATGACTTCCTCTGCGCCCTGGCCGAAGTAGAAATCGCCGGCGTGGCGGGCGAACGAGCGCGAAAAGGTTGCGTCGTTGAAATGCAGCACGGCGCGCCACGTTTGCAGATCGCAGGTGACGGCGACGGTGTTGCGGAAGCCGCCGCTGGCGTGGGGCGTGGTGCCCAGCACAAACAGCCGCCCGCCGCCCGCCGCTACCAGCACATCCCACACCTGATCGATGCCGGGGACGGTGAGCGCGCGCACGTCGTAATCGGCTGTGACGGCGAACAGCCCGAACGGCGTCCAATTGTGATCGGTGACGGTGCGCACGCCCAGATACACCGTCTGGCCGCGAAAGATCACCGGGCGCGCGACACGGCCCCCACGCCCTTCGATCTCCGGATCGAGCTGGCCGGCGAAGAAATCGACCGAGGACGGTGCAAAGGTGATGCCGGGATCAGCCGCGCTGGTGGTGATGTCGGCCCGATACACCGCCGCTGATGCCGCACGGTATTGGATGGTGTCGTCCGGTTGCAGATGCGCGTGCAGCAATTGGCGCACGCTCACCCACAAATCGTCGCCGACGTGGAAAAACTGCCAGGCACGCCACACAGCCTCGGCGCGCCCTGCCGTTACGCCCGGCAGCGGCGGCAGCGAATGCCCCTGCCAGGTCTGCCCGTCGTCGGCGCTGCTCATCACGGCGGTGCCCTGCTCGAAGATGCCGAGGGCGACGAACAGCCGATCGGCATAGCGTGTGACATCGTAGACGTGCAGCGCCCCAGGCACGCTGGCCCACCGGGTCCACTGTGTGCCGGGTTGGGTGTCGCGCAGCCGGTAGACATTGCTTGACTGATGCGTCGAGCGGGGATCGTGGCCGGGGAGGAAGAGTTGGCCGTCGATGACGACGAACTGATCGATTTGCTCTTCGTCGGTCACGTAGTCATACGCGAATGTGCCCGCCGCCGGGTCGTAGTACCACACCTCAATGGGGCCGGCGTTGTAAACGACGCCGCTGTTGTTGCTGTTGCCGTAGCCGAGATAGATGTGTTCGCCGAATGTCTGGAGATCCCACACATTGCGGACATACGCCTGAATATCACGGGGGAAGCGCGCGCTGGCCGGGCTGCCCAGCAGCTCGACCTGTGCCGTCACATCGCTGCCCGGTTCCTGCTGCGCGGTCGCTGTTATGGCGGGATGCCACAGCAGCCCGATCAACATGAGCGCCAGCAGCACCCCTCGCTGCATCTTCAACCCCTCATCTCCCGGTCTCTGTGCGCTTTGATGGCTCATTGTACCCCACAGCGGCGAACACAGACACCGTTATGTAGCCACTGCACCAGATGTTGTTGGCGAATCAGGCCCTCACCCTAAATCCCGCTCCCAACCGCCGCTTTGCGGCTAGGCGAGGGACTTCAAAAGC
>JAADYY010000044.1 GCA_010092805.1 Chloroflexota bacterium
ATGTGGTAGTCGAGTTCGTAGGGCGGCTTGCCATCGCGGAAGACCGACCACTGCAGGAAGCGCCCCAGAATCTGCGGCAGGCTGTGGGTGAGCCACGAATACTGCGTGATGATCGCGGCGGGCGCAGCCGGCTGTTCGTGGAGCATTTGCTGCACACGGTGCGCCGAGTCCGGCAGGTACAGCGTCGCAATGGGCAGGATGCCGCTGCCCGCGCGCACATCCAGCCTGGCTTCGAGCAGCGCGGCGGACGGATTGAGTTCGTAGAGTTGGTGCATGAATTCGGCTTCTGTGACCGACTCGTAGCGCTGCACATACGCCGCCAGATCTGGGAAGCCGAGCGCATCGGCCACTGAAGGGAACAGCGCCGATTTCAGGTACTGCGCCAGCAGAAACTGGGCAAAGCGCAGCGTGTTGATCATCGCAGTCGCGGCGATTTTGAGCGCATCGAGCGTCTTGCCGTGCTGCGCGAAGACTTCCTCGGCGAGCTGCGCCAACACATCCGAGAGATTCGTCCAGTAAAGCGGCAGCACAATCGGGAACAACGCGGCTTTCTGACGCACCTGCTCCGCGACGGGCGGGGGCGTGCCCGGCACCAACATGATCTTTTCGGCCAATTCCAACGCGCGCTGGTTGAAATTGTGGTTGTTGATGCGAATGCGCAGGCGGTCGAAGTTGCTGCGATAGAATTCGTGCAGGTCGTCGGTGAGACTCGCCACATCGGGTTCCAGATCGGTGGCGCGCAGATCGATGTCGAGGATGTACGAGTCGCGGAAGATGCCGGGGATGATGTCGGCGATGCCCGTGCCGTCCTCGCGGATGGGAATGTAGACTTTGCGCGCTAGCAGCGCCGGGATCGTCACGCCCTGAAGCAGCAGCGGGATCACGATGGGGCCAATGCCGTCGATCTCCTGTGTGAGCGCGGTTTCGACCTCGTACTGCACCCAGCGTGATTTGCTGGAATTTTCGGTGATGAGGATGAGTAGATAGTCCGATTGCGCGATCCCTGCGCTGATCTTACCCAGCAGCGAATCGCCGGGGCGAAGTTCGACGGTATCGAACCACACCGACACTGCTTGATCACGCAGGGCGCGGAAAATTTTGCGGGCCAGCGGCTTATCTGCCGAGGAATGTGACAAAAAGGCTCTCATACCAGGTTGCTCCGTCCGCGCTCAGCCGAAGAGGCCGCGCCGCTTTTTTTCCAGTGTCCCGTGCGTGAGCGTCGTGAGGCCGCCGCCGCGCACATCACCAATGGGGCGCAAATCCGCCAGCAGCGTCTTGAGATCGCGGTGCGGCGCGTGCTGGTTGACCATCTCCAAAAAGCCGCCGTGCGCGCGAAAGTACCCCTGTGCATCTTCCACGCTCACCGCTTCGTCCCACTGCCATTTATCGGTGGTATAGAAGTAATAGATGGGGTAGAGGGCCGCCGTCACCACCGAGACGCCGCGCACCGCGTAATTCCACAAATCCAGCCCAATGTGCCGGGCCGCTTCCGCCGTCAGCACCAGCGCCGCCGCCGCCAGAATCTGCCGGTACAGGCCCAGCCCGTCGCCCGGCTCGACCGCCTGCGTGATAAACCCCTGTGGGCGCACTTCCGCCGCGATCACCTGCTTGAAGGCGGCGGTCGCCTCGTCGATCAGCGCGTCACGTTCCAGCACTACCCCAGCAGCGAAATTGAGCGTCACCAGCCATAGATAGGCGTGATACGCGCCGCTGTGGGCGCGGTCGTTGAGTGCGCCAACCCGACGCTCGAACAGCCTGAGCCAGGCAGCGCGCGCGGAGTCGGCAAAGTCGGGATGATCGCGCACCATCTCGAACGCCTGCGCCAGCATTAACGTTTCGGCGATGGCGTCGAAATCGGTCATGCCTTCGATGAGCGTTGGGTCAATGTGGCGCTGCAACAGCGCGACGGCCATTGACCCCGCCGCCGCGTGATCGCTGAAGCGATAGCGCAGCCCACCCCAGACGGCTGCGGCGCTCCCGGTCTTTTCATGGCTGCGCAGGTAGGCCCAGGCCCCCGCAAATGGCTCCTGATCGGCGTGGGTTTGGGCGTGTTCGATGTGCGATTGTGTAAAATACAAGCCGCTGTGTTGGGGTTTGAGCATCGTAGGTAATGGGTATGAAATCACTGAAACGTGACAGCATTATAACGCATCGTGCGATCTGGTTGTATAATTAAAAGATGCATATCGTCGGGTCAGGTACGCAACGATCCACACCCCGTCTTGGGACGGCGGGTTGCTCGGACGCATAAATTGCCGAATGGGTATATAGTGACACTGTCCCGAACGACATCGTGAATCAGTTCTTCGTGTGAGGCAGGTGCGGGCGTGAATGATCAGAACTCCCATGACCCATCGAACAACAACCGCGAGCAGCCGCGGCGCTCGCCGATTCGCCCCACGCAGGGCACAACGCCGTCGGTGCCACGGCAAACGCAGCCGGCCCGGCCCGCGCGCCCTGCCGCGCCGAAACCCGCCGACCCACCCACCAACCCCAGCACAGCCATGAACACGCTGCGCACCAAGATGGAACAGATTGCGGACGAATTCGCGCAAGGCAAGATCAACCGTGCGCAGTTTAACGCCATGTACAAGCGCTACAGCGAACAGCGCACCATCATCGAGCGGCTGCTGGAACGCAACCCCGATACAGACGCATGGCGTCAGGTGATCAGTGTGCCGGGGCAAACCGGCTTTTTACGTACACATTTCCAGGCCGAACCGCTCTACTACATCATCTACCGGCATAGCAGCGACCAACCGATCATCAGCGGGGGCAGCGAACCTGCCGACCCGGCACAGATTCTGCCCGCGCTGAACAAGATCTGGCAGACGCCTAACCGTCCGCGCGTCGGGTTAGGGCGCAAGCCGCTGCCCCACGAACAGTGGTTGGTGCTGGCGATTGGTGAGCACGCCGCGACGGGCGTCGTCTTCTCCAAGGAGCCGGCGACGGCACAGGCCCGGTTGGTGCGTGACCTGCACGCCGATTTCGAGCGCGCGAATCAGGCGGCGCTGGCGCGCGGCTGGATCGTGCCGGAGCGGATGGTGTTCCCACAGCGGGCGCTGGTCGAAAGCGGCCCCTCGACCCGCTAAGGCCCCCTCAAGTCTCGGAGGCTGCTTTCGGCGACTCCGCGTTGTCGGAGGTTTTGCCGTCGTCGGCGGGATCAGCGGTGTCGTCTGTCGCCTCGGCGGGTGCTGTAGGCGGCTTCGGGGGGGGATCGGTGTCGTCGGGGGATTCAGTTGCGTCTGTCGGTTCGCTGATGGTTGGCGCTTCCTCGTCCCTCGGCGCGTCTGCTGAGACATCCACCGAAAACGGATCGGTGATGGGATCGGTGGCGCTCAACGGATCGGGCGGATCGGGCTGGTCAGAGTCAGAGGACGGTTCTGGTTGGGCGCGCGGCAGCGTTTTCAACCGCGCCAGACTGCTCACACACACCACCCCAGAGACCGCGAATGCCAGCGCGCCGCGCTCGTCCAGGGCCAGCGGCCCCAAAGCCAACCCACTGGCCGGGATCAGCGGGGTATTGTTCTTGACGCGCCGGGCTTCGGTCAGCAAATCGACGGCGAAGCGCTGGTGTGTGGGTTCAAGCTGCGGTCCGCTGTACACGCGGATCACTTCCGCGTCCAGATCGCTGGTCACCAACCGCCGGCCATTCGGCCCACAGACGAACGCCCCCAACGTGTAATGCAGTGTCAGCCGCTGCTGAATGTTCCCCTGGGCATCCATCATCACGATCTGGCGGCCATCACCCGCAAACAGCGCGCTCCCATCTGCCGCAACTGCAATCTGCGGCTGGACATCGTCTTGCAGCGCGAGGCCCGTCGGAAATACGCCGATGCGCGTCGTGTCGCGGTAGAGGTGGATATTCGCGTCCTGATCAAGCGCGGCGATGAGTTCACGCTGCACGTCGCAATCAATGGCGATCAAGCTGACCTTCTCGTCCACTTCGAGCGTCTGCGCAGTTTCACCTGTGATCACTTCGAGCGTGCCGCCGCGCATGTGATAGATCCGGCGTGTGCCGTCAGGGGTGTTGAAGAGGGTACCGGTGCGCGTGCGCACGACGGGCAGATGGACGCCGTTGGGTGCAAGCAGCGACTTGAGGTAGCCGGGCCACTGCGCGCTGTCCCGCGCCGGGGCCTTGTCGATCACCCGTTCGCCAATTTTTGTTCCCCTGACCAGATCGAGATAGGCGGCATGATCAGATTGCAGCCACACGGCCAGCACAACCGGATCGCTGGGGAGAAAATCCAATCGTTGTATCGGTCGGTCAGCGAGCTGCAAGCGCCACACGGTGATTTGCCCAATGGTTTGGGATAACTTGGGATATCCTGCGATAAATGTAGGTAATCCCTAACGAACGCAGAGCATACAGCGCGGTGCAGCGGGCGCAAAGGGATTTAACACAACAATTACATAACCTTAATTTAAAACCGCAGTAGTTAATGTTAACTGCTGCCTGGCACCTCCACGCGGATGCGCCCACGTGGTACCACCAGCCGATACCGCACGACGGTTTCGGCGACGGTGATGTCGCGGGCCTCCAGAATATCGCCGACGAGATAGTTATAAATTCCGGCGTCGTACAGCGGATCGATGCCGCTGCCACCGCGCTCCAGCTCCAGCCGCGCCGACACACTCGCCGGGACAAACAGGGTCAGGTCACCATTGCGTGTGGTCAATTCGCCGAGGGTTTCGGTCGGCTGGGAAAATGCCGGGTCATAATCTGGCAGTGTGACGATCACAGCGCCGTTGGCCATCTCGACGTTGAGCCGTTCCAGCGGCAGCCCGCTCATATTCAAGATGACAGCGCCGTCCGCCCCGCTAAAAGCGACATCGAGCGGTATCTGGGCCGGAAGTTCGACGCGCAGCGTCCCGCGCCCGACGGTTTCGAGCATGGGAAACCCGCCCGTCTGCGTTTCGCGCAGGGTGAGCGTGGCGGAATTGTCGGCAGCAGCGACGGTGTAATCGACGGTGATGCTGTTTTCGAGGCTGCCGATAAATTCACCTGTGACCCCAGCCGCCGGATTCAGCGTACGCAGAAATTCGACATCGGTCGCCAGCGTGGCGACCTGCACACGCAGCAGCGTTAGATCATCGGCGAGGGGCTGTTCGATGCGCTGTTGATAGTCGGTGCGCTGTTCGGCGGCACGCTGCGTGAAGGCCGTCGCTGCTAACCCGATCACCAGGCCGCCGCTGATGATCAACGCCATCAGGCTACCCAGGGGCAGCCGCCGGCCCAACAGCAACGCCAGCCCGGCCAACACCAGCAGCCCCGGCCAGCCGCGCACGATCAAATCGAAGAGGCCGTCGGGGATGAGGCCGAGTGCCCGCAGCAGCAGCAGCACCGCGATGCCCACCGCTACGATCCCCAGCAGAAGGTTGCTGCGTCGCCTCATACCGCCCTCGCAAACTGACGCAGCAAAAATACCACGCTCAAAATCAGCAGCAGCCCCGGATACAACAAACTCACGCCGGTGGGCGTCACCCACCAGCCGACGAAGATCCCAACCGAGGCGAGTACGCTCAGAAGCAGCAGGCCGAACACCAGCAGCGCCGGGAAGCGCCGGGGTGTCCGCGCAAAGGATTCCTGCGGCACCAGCCACCACAGCAGCGCATAAGTGGCGGCGAAGATCCCCAGGCTGACGAGCGTCAGCACGGTGAAGACTCCACGCACCCACCAGGCATTGAGGCGCAGCGACGCGCCCAACCCGCCACAGACGCCGCCTAACACACGATCGGTGAAACTTCGATACATGGCATTCTCAGAGCGCGCTTGCAGTGCGCAAGCGCTGATCCATCCTGATCTGTGATCCGTAACGTGAGCGCACGCTCAAACACGACTATACCCATAGGGCGGCAGATCGGGCAAGTCGGGCGGAACCATGGGCGCATTCGGATTCTGGGGCAAGCAAGGCACGCGGCCCTCACCCTCAATCCCGCTCTAGAAGCCACCGGCGACCGGGCCTGTGGCCCTGGGAGCGGGACTTCAACCCGTGTTGCGCTCCCCTTCGCCCTGAGGGAGCAGGGGCCGGGGGATGCGGGCCAAACAGCCAGCCGATCCATTCGCCCTCCATTCCCGAAGGCACCCGAACCACGCGCCGCTGATCAAGCGAGGTGGCGGCCCAGGCGCACGGTCACGCGCAGGCTGCCCAGTTCGAGTTCATCGTTGTTGCGCAGCCGGTAATTGCGCAGCGGCGCGATCTTGAAGCCGTTGATGCGTGTGCCGTTCGAGCTGTCGAGATCTTGCACATAGGTAAACTCGCCATCGCAGGTGAAGGCGGCATGTAACCGCGACACCCCACATTCCAGCGCCCCAAAATCAGACAGATCAAGCTGCGGCTGTTCGGTGTGTTCATCGTCGTTGGCGCGGCCCACGATCAACGGCGCAACTTGCAAACTGAGTTTGAGCAGGCGTCCCGGCGGTTCGGCGAGCTGCAGCCCAATCGGCAGTGTGGGGCCGCAGTCCGCCGGGGAACCCATAGGCTCTGGCGATGTTTCGGGTTTCGGCAGCTGATCCACCATGCGGTTTACCCTTCGCTAAAACACCAGTCTGGTTGATTTTGATTCTACCCCAGACTCGACTTGGCAAGTGATGAGATGTTCCGAAATTCTGCCGCGGTGTTTGGTGTGCATGTGAAGCGGTGGGCGTGCAGGGAGCGTTCATTGTACAATCGGTCACTATCCAGCGCGCTTGCGTGCTGCGCTCAAGCGGAAGCAGTGAGATTGTGAATAGGCACATGCGTGGGAAGTGGACCCCAGGACGCCAGACATCAAGGCGTTGGATCATCGCAGTGGTGGTCGTGTTATTGGGCATCAACATCGCCGCAGCGCGCGAACTCCTTCAGGGCGACCGCTGCCACGTCGAGACCGGGACGAACATTGACGGTGATCTGTTCGCGCTGTGCCAGACTCTGCTGATCGACGGCATTGTTGCAGGCGACCTGATCGGCGCGGCGACCACAGCCCAGATCACCGGTGCAGTGGAGGGCAGCGTCTATCTGCTGGGCGGGCGGCTGGATACTTACGGCACCATCGGCCAGGATTTACATTTTGCGGGGCCGGTGCTGCATGTGCATCCGCCGACGCGCTTCACAGATGCCCGCAGCGATGTGCTCAGCCTCAGCTTGAGTACGGTCGTTGAGGCAACACGGCTGCCCGGTGGTGTGACCGCAGCCGGGTATCAGCTAAGGATCGATGGCGCGGTGGGCGATGATGTCAGTTTTCAGGGGGCAGCCTTGCAGATCGACGGCGGGGTCGCGGGCGATGTCGCGGCCAGCGGCGGCGATCGACGCTCATCCGGCGTTGCTGAAGCGCAAACCCTGCTGCGTTTGATCCCGTTCGCTGAGGTGATCGACCCCGGCCTACGGATCACGGCAGGCGCGACGGTCAGCGGTCAGCTTGCGTACACTGGGCCATCCGCTGGGGTGATTGAGCCAGAACTGCCTACTCCGCCGCTTTACACCTCAACGCTGGAATTTGCGCCGTTGGTGCCGGACGCCGGCGGGTTAGACGAGGGCGACGATTTCGGGCGGCAGGCCAGCCAATACCTATCGCGGGTTGTGCGCGAAGTGATCACGCTTGGCTTGATCGGGATGGTAGGGCTGCTGCTGGTGCCGCGCGCGCTGCAAGCCCCGCAGCCGAAACTCGCCGCGATGCCGCTGCGCAGCTTGCGGTTCGGCGCGCTGAGTTTTGTCCTTGTGCTGCTGCTGCTGTTGATGGTTGTGCTGCTGAGCGGCTTGGCGATCTTTGTGATCTCGCTGCTCAACCTCGCCGATCTAACGCTTTCCAGTATCGTGATTCTGGTGGCGCTCAACGCCAGCGGCATCAGCTTGCTGTATTTTCTGGCGGCGTTTTTAGCCCGGATCTTTGTGTGCCAGGCGATTGGGCGGCGGCTGCTGCGTCACGAGCGGCTGCCGGGTACGCCGTTTCTACAATTGTTTATCGGTGTGGTGATTCTGGCGCTGCTGGGGTCGCTGCCGGTCGTCGGCTGGGTGATCAACTGGGCGGCGATGTTTCTGGGGTTGGGGGGGCTGGCGCTGCGGGTGCAGGCAGAGGTGGCCGCCGCCCGCGACATGAACAGTGCCGTCGCCCGCGCGTTGCTGCTGCCGCTCACGCTGGCGGTGGGGGTTGAAGAACCGCCACGGTTGCCGCCGCCGGCGCTCGATGACCTGGACGACCATCCCGGCAGCCCCGGCACCGATAACCTGCCCGATGGCTTTGATTGGTGGCGCTGAGGCGGAGCGCTGAAGGCCTATAGATCGTCCAGCTCGCCGCTGCGCAGCCCGATCTCGAACGCCCGCCCGATCATCAATACCGACTCGATCCAGCCTGCCAGAGCATCCTCGCTCACGTGCTGCAGCGCCGCTTCGACCACCGCTTCAGGCGCATCGTTCAGGATTTCGGTCGTCAAGCACGACAGCGCTTGCAGCACCGACGGGCGCGAGGCGGGCGGGTCGTGCTTGAGGCGTTCCTCGTACCAGCGCTCCACAATCGGGTGGATCTGCTCGCATGATGGCCCTTCGCCCAACGCTTTGTTGGCGAGATCTTGAAACTCTTCCAGCCAATCGGGTTCTTCAGGCCGCAGCGGCTCATTTTCGTCCATAATCGACATCTTTCTGGATGTTAACGCGTTGAATGGGTGAAAGCTGTGACCCGGAGTATAGCACAGAATTGGCGCACAGCGACCGGGGGGACGCGGCGTGAGGGGGCGGGTACCAGCGCAGGTTTGGTGGGGCAATTTCTAGATAGGGGCAAGGGAAATTGGCTGTTGTGGTGTATATATAGTTGCTATCCTTGAAGCGGTCGCCAGAATCGATGGTTAAATAGAATGTTATTGATC
>JAADYY010000256.1 GCA_010092805.1 Chloroflexota bacterium
ATAAACACGTGTGCAAAATTTTATTAACATATTTTCCTGGGGAGCGAGGTGGCGCGTAGCGCCGGGGTGAGGGCGCTACTGGGGTCACAAAAGACCACAATTTGGTGCGATTACCCTGCGTGTGCGCAAGGCTGTCATAGCCAAAACCGGGCGTTTCGTCTATACTGAATTTTGCACATCTCGCAAGCAGAGTTTGCCCGCAACCGCACAAAACCCTTATGGCCCATGCAGTGATCGGTGTTTGCACCATTGAATTTCAGCTTCCCGGCCTGACCTCGCTCAAGGAGAAACGCAGCGTCCTAAAATCGATGACCAAGCGGCTGCACAGCAATTTCAACGTCTCCGCCGCCGAAATCGATCATCAGGATGTGTGGCAGTCCGCCGTGATTGCGTTCGCCGCAGTCAGCAATTCCTCCGCCCACGCCAACCAAATGATCGATAACATTCTCAATTGGATTGAGAAGCACTACCCACATTTACCTGTCGTCAGTGAAAATATCGAGATCCTTTAACGGGGCTGGTCTGATCTACAATTGCTCAGCAGCGCTGTGCACCACATGCCGGGAGGTGACGGGTGAGACTCCATGAATATCAAGCGAAACAACGATTCGCCCGTTACCAGATCCCGACTCCGGCGGGGCATGTGGTCACCTCACCGCAGGACGCCTATGCTGTCGCTGCCGCGCTCGCCCAACCCGTTGTGCTCAAAGCGCAGGTGCTCACCGGGCGCGGCGGACGCGGCAGCGGTGTGAAAGCGGCGTTCAACGCAGCCGAAGCGCAGAATCACGCGGCTGAGATGCTCGGCATGAAGATCAAAGGGGTGATCGTTCGCAAACTGCTGATCGAGCCGGTGATCAAGAGCGTCGCTTCAATCTACCTGGGCATCACCTGCGACCGCAATGTCAGCCGGCTGGCGATCATGGCGTCCAACGCGCCCATCGCCGACATCGAAGCAAGTGCGCACCTGCAACCCAGCACCATCATCCGCGAATATATTCACCCATTCAGCGGTCTGCACAATTATCAGGTGCGCAACTTAGCCAACGGGCTGAATTTGCCGCGCGAACACTGGGACGATTTCACCCGCATTGCGCAGCGTTTGTATCGCTGCGGCATCGAGAGCGACGCTACACTTGCTGAAATCGATCCGTTGGCGCTCACACCAGACGGGCGCTTGCTCGCGCTCAGCAGCCGCCTCGTCATCGACGACAATGCGCTTGCACGCCAACCCGAACTCCGGGCGATGCACGACAGCGACGCCGAATTGCGCGCGCTGGCGCAGGCCCGCGCCGCCGAGATCAGCTACATCAAGCTAAGTGGGCAAATCGGCTGCATCGTCAATGGGGCGGGCCTGGCGATGACGACAATGGACATGATCACCACCTATGGCGATGGCACCGTCGGCCCCGCCAATTTCCTCGACATCGGCGGCGGCGCGCAGGCGGACAAAGTCACGGCAGGGCTGCACATCATCTTGGCCGACCCGGATGTCAAGGTGATTCTGCTCAATATTTTCGGCGGGACCACACGCGGGGATGAGGTGGCGCGCGGCATTTTGCAGGCGCTCGATGAGATACGCGGCGAGGGGCCGCTGGTGATTCGATTAATGGGGACCCACGCGGAAGAAGGCCGCACCCTGCTCGAAAGCGCGTGCCCGAATGACCTCCACGTCGTGACAACGCTGAATGAAGCAACCCAACTGGCTATCGCTATCGCGCTGGGAACGCTCTAAATGGGTATTCTACTTGATGGGCATGATCTGGTGCTTGTTCAGGGGATCACCGGGCGCGAGGGCAGCTTCCATACCCTGCAAATGATTGAGTATGGGACGCAGGTCGTGGGCGGGGTCACGCCCGGCAAAGGCGGCGAATGGGTACATGGTCTCCCGGTGTTCGACACTGTCGCGGCGGCCATCGAGGTCACGGGCGCGAACACGAGCCTTGTGTGCGTCAACGCTGCCCACGCCACTGATGCCATTTACGAGGCGATCAACGCCGGGATTAAGCTGATCGTGTGCATCACCGAGGGCATCCCGGTGCTAGACATGATCAAGCTGCGTGAGCATTTGCGGCTCACCGGCAGCCGCTTGATCGGGCCAAACAGCCCCGGCCTACTGACTCCGGGGCGGGCGAAGATCGGCATCATCCCCGGCTACATCGCGATGCCCGGCAGCGTCGGGGTCGTCTCACGGAGCGGCACCCTCACCTACGAGATCGTCTATGCCCTCACTTATGAAGCCATTGGGCAAACGACCTGTGTCGGCATTGGCGGCGACCCGATTGTGGGCACGAACTTTGTCGAAGTGCTCTCGATGTTTGAGGACGACCCACAAACGGAGCAGGTCGTCCTCATCGGCGAGATCGGCGGGCGCGCGGAGATCGATGCGGCGGCGTTTATTCAGGCCGAGATGACCAAACCGGTCACCGCGTTCATCGCGGGGCGCAGCGCGCCAGAAGGGCAGCGGATGGGGCATGCAGGCGCTATCATCGCGGGGCGCGAGGGCAGCGCCGCCGAAAAAATTGAGGCATTGCGCGCCGCTGGCGTTCGGATCGCTGAAAATCCCGAAGCGATTCCGGGCCTCCTCGCTGGTGATCGCCCCAACAGAAGAGTATAATTTAAATACATCTTAAAATATCGTTTTTTGCGTGGAGGCCCTCTTGAACCCGAGGACGCGAAACCTCTTCATCTACCTGTTCATCGGCCTGATCATCACGGCGGTCTTCTTCAGCGTGAGCACCGAAACTGGGGCACCTGAAGCGATCACGTTCACGGAGTTGGTCAGCCGCGTGCGGAATGGGGATGTCAACACAATTGAGGTCGTGGGCAACCAACTGAACATCACAGGCCGTAATGGTGAGCGTGCGGTCACCAACAAGAGTCCAGAAGCGACCGCCCAGGAGCAACTTTTGCAATTCGGCATCAACCAGGCCGAAATCGACGCGATTACCTGGGAGTTTGCGCAGCCGAGCAATCTGCCATCGCTGGGCTTCAACCTACTCACAATCCTGCTGCCATTTCTGCTCATCGGCGGGCTGATCTTCTTCATGCTGCGGCAGACGCAAGGCGCGAACAATCAAGCCATGGCGTTCGGCAAAAGCCGCGCCCGCATGTTCGATAGCAGCCACCCCAATGTCACCTTTGATGATGTGGCCGGGGCCAACGAAGCCAAAGAAGATCTGGTAGAGGTGGTCGATTTTCTGAAAGAACCGGAGAAATTCGTCCAGCTCGGCGCACGCATCCCGAAAGGCGTCCTGCTGATCGGCAGCCCCGGCACCGGCAAAACCCTGCTGGCAAAGGCTGTCGCGGGCGAAGCGGCGGTGCCATTTTTCAGCATCTCCGGCTCAGAATTCGTCGAGATGTTTGTGGGCGTGGGTGCCAGCCGCGTCCGCGACCTGTTCGATCAGGCAAAGCGCAGCAGCCCATGCATCCTGTTCATCGACGAGATCGACGCTGTGGGGCGGCAGCGCGGTGCAGGGTTGGGCGGCAGCCACGACGAGCGTGAACAGACCCTCAACCAGATCCTCGTCGAGATGGATGGCTTCGATACCGATACAAACATCATCGTGCTGGCCGCCACCAACCGCCCCGACATCCTCGACCCCGCGCTGATGCGCCCTGGCCGCTTCGACCGCCGCGTAATTCTGGATCGCCCGGATGTCAAAGGCCGCGAGGAGATCCTCAAGGTGCATGTGCGCGGTAAACCACTCGCCTCCGATGTCGATCTCAAAGTGATGGCGCGGGCCACGCCCGGTTTCGTGGGTGCTGATCTAGAGAACATGGTCAACGAAGCCGCGATTCTGGCCGCGCGCAAGAACAAGAAGGCCATCAACAGCGGCGATTTCCACGAAGCCATTGAGCGTGTGTTGATGGGGCCGGAGCGCCGCAGCCGCGTGATCACCGCTGAGGAACGGCGTCTCACCGCTTATCACGAGGCCGGGCACGCGCTGGCCGGGTATCTGCTGCCTAACAGCGATCCGGTCAACAAAGTGACGATCATCCCACGCGGCATGAGCGGCGGTTCGACTCTGTTTCTCCCAGATGAGGATCTCTCATACATCAGCCGCTCGCGGATGAAAAGCCAGCTCGTGATCGCGCTGGCTGGGCGAGTCGCTGAGGAGATCGTCTTCGATGAGGTGACAACGGGCGCATCGAGCGATCTGGAGCGTGTGACCAAGATCGCCCGCTCAATGGTGACCCGCTTCGGCATGAGTGAAAAGCTTGGCCCAATGATCTTTGGGCAAAAAGAGGAAATGATCTTCCTGGGCCGCGAGATCAGCGAGCAGCGTGATTACAGCGAGGCCGTCGCGGAGGAGATCGACGCGGAGGTTCGCCAATTGGTCAACGCCGCTTACGAAGAGGCCCGCCGCCTGTTGACAGAGCATCGCGCCAAGCTGGATATTCTGGCCGCGCGCCTGTTGGAAGTGGAAACGTTGGAAGGGGAAGAATTCGCCGCACTGCTCGATGGCGTGCCGTCGGCGGTCTCGAACCCGTCTGACCCGCCGCAGGGCAAGAACAATTCAGCCGACCATAATCGCCCGGCCAGCAGCGACGAAGAAAGCGGCTCGCAGCCGCTTGGCCCAGCGCACAGCCCCGCCTAAGCCAGATCGATCAGGGTGGGGCTAGCGCCCAAAGAGGGCACAGAAGTTCACAGCATCGGGTGTGCCGCAGGTCGCCAGCACAGACGCGACGAGATAGACGCCTGCGGCGCACAGCAACAGCACCCCGATCCCGACAATACACCCACATGGCCCCAACGGCCCGCCGCCGAACAAACCGAATACAAACTCGAAAATGCCGCCGATCACTTCGAGTCCCGTGCCGATGACCTGCAAGATCACCAACAGCACCGTCCCGACCAGGCACAGGAGCACGCAGCCCACAACGATCAGTGCAGTTGAGTCGGTCTCCATGTCGCTTCCTCGCTGCCCCGTGCCGATCTCTGCGTGTTAGCCGCCGCTGGCTGGGGTGCAAGCGTCAGCGTGTGTCCCCTGATAAGCCCAGGCCGCCTCGCCGGTTTCCCGCGCGTAGCACTGACAATACGTCAGCGGGTCTTCCTGGCCCTGCCACAGCAAGAAGCGCGTATCGGTTTGTACGCAGAGCGCGTGTTCCGCCGACTGCTGCACTGACGTACTCGACACGCCCAGCCCGCGCTGATCAGCGTCCATAATCAGCCAGATACGAATCTGCTGATCAGGGGCGCTGCCCTGCGATATGACGATCTCCTGCTGGATCGCCAGCGTGAACAGTGCGCACGGCACAAACAGCAGCACGATCCACAGCACCAGCCCCAACCCGCAGCCGAACCGACGGAAAATCCGGCGGCGCGGTGGGGAGGGCGCAGGTTCGGGCAAGGCGGGCTGTGCTTCAGCAGGCTCAGCGGCTTCCGGTGTGGTCATTCAGCGTCCATTCAGCGATCATTTAGCGATCATTCAAGGTCCAGTCGTAGGGCAAAAACCGGATCCGCAACGTATGTGCGTGCTCACGGACGAACGCAGCATCATCTTCAGATTGCAGATAACCTGCTATATATGATAACAGATGTGCGCGGCCCCGGTAGCCATACAACGCCGCGCCGAAATCCGCTGCGTACCACGAAAACAGGCGCGATAGCGCGACCGTCAGCTTCTCCCGGTCGATTGCGACCCGACCGGAATTGATGAAATTCGTCGCCGCGACTTGCAACTGAAAATCCATCCGGTCGGCGTCATAATGACGAATCGGCGGGCACGACTGCGCGCCACACACCAACGTAAAGTGGACGCGCGGGTCAAGTTCGTGCACCGCATACGCCAACCGGGGATCATCTGCGCCAAACTGCGGCCCCGGAATGTACGGGTGCCCGGCGTTGGCGCGCAGAATGCCGTGCTCAATGTCGTTGGCGCTGAAGCGGTACCCACCAACAACATAGGCCATGCGGTCGAAAATCGTATACGGGCTGCTGATCTTGCCCTCCACCTTCCAATCGACCAGCGCATGGATCACGAGGCAGTTGTACAGATTGATCCAGAATGCCCGCCGCGCCTGATCGTCGACCAGCGTCTCCAGATCGAAGACACGCAGCGCTTGCGTGCTCAGCGCGTAATGGTGAAACGCTTCGCTTTGCGCCAGCCCATGATAATCGATCTTGCCAGTCTCCGTGTCCACACCGACCGCCATCATCGCGTTGGCAGCGCTGAGCAACTGCTGCGGAATGTCGCCGTCCGCAGCATGCGACGGTTTGACGCCGCAGTTGAGCGCATCAGTCGGTTTCACACGGATCAGCGATGTGTACAGGCGCACGCCCCACGCGGGATTCACGGGCTGTACTTCGTTGACCGCGCAAGTTGTTGCTGTTGATTGTGCAGATTCCAAGACCATCTCATTCCCTAATTACATGACAACCACATCAATGCCCTAGACTTCGGCGAAACGCATTTGCAGGACATCATGTTCGTCATAGCTGAGATGCACCGACAGCGGCGCATCGGTCGGCGTCATCGCTAATACACGCGGCAGCATCAGCGGCAGATCCTCCACCAGATCCAGCGTCTCAACCTGATCGCGCGGCACCCAATGCAACGTGCCCTCATCATTGGCGAGCACCGCTCGGCTGGCGCTGCGCGCGGTGAACACAAACAACACAATCCCGCTCGTTTCGCCTGCATCGATGTTATAGACAGCCCGCAGCCGCAAGTCGCTTACCTCTAACCCCGTTTCCTCACGAATCTCTCGTCTGGCGCTGGTCAGCGGGTCTTCGTGCCGCTCGATGTGGCCGCCGACGCCATTGTAGCGGTTGGGGAACACCCGTTTATGTGCCCCGCGCTTCATGAGCAGCACATCATCCCCATTCAGCACAAAACACAAGGTGCGCGGGATCGTCAGCCAGCGCCCAGCGGTGGCATCCGCCCCTTGTTCACTTGCGCCCATATGAGTCTCTCCTCTATAATGACGCCTTACATGCTCGCCCATTGCGGTCAAGATGAGTTCGAGAATCACTCATGACACATACAGCCGCACCACCGCCGGATCTGCGCATTGTCCCCGTTGACCATGTGCATCCACACGAAGAGCCGGACAGCCAACGCTTGCGCCCGTTGGTCGAAAATCTGCGCCAAGCGGAATTCATCATCAATCCGCCTGTGGTTGCGCCCGTCACCGCGGATCAATACGTGGTGCTCGACGGCGCGAACCGCATCCACGCCTGCACCGCACTCGCCTTCCCGCATATCATCGTTCAGGTCGTCAGTTATGAAAGCGGCTTCGTCGAATTGGGCACCTGGCGACATGTTGTTAGCGATTGGACTAAAGGTGATTTTATCGAGCAATTGCGCGCGCTGCCTGAGATTCACATGATAAACAGCATGGACGCCCGCGCCGTCGCTCACATCCTCTGCCCAGACGGGAGCATCACGGCGGTGCGCGCAGCCGTCGAGACGACGCATGAGCGCAATGTTGTGCTGCGCGATCTGGTGGCGGTGTATCAGCAGCACGCGACGCTGCACCGCACCGACCTCACCGAGCCGGATGATGTGTGGCAGTTGTTCCCCGATGCGACCGCGTTGGTGATCTTCCCGACGTACCAGCCCGCCGACATCATTGCGGCGGCCCTGCATCATTCACTGCTCCCGCCGGGAATCAGCCGGCACATTGTGCATGGGCGGGCGCTGCGCGTAAATTACCCGCTGGCGCAGCTCCGCGACGGGCAGACTAGCCTTGCGGCGAAAAACGACGCCCTCGCCCGCTGGGTTCAGGAGAAGTTCGCGCATCGTGGTGCCCGCTACTACGCCGAAGCCACCTATCAGTTTGACGAATAGCTACGAGATCGTATGCCACAAACCGTCGAGCAAGCTTTGCAGCAAGCGCAACTCTACACCGATGATCAAGCCTATCGCCTCGTGCGGCTGCCCGCCAGCGCGATCACTGCGGCGGCGGGGGTGCTGGCGCAGGTCGGTGAACCATTCAGTGCGCTGATCGTCGATAAGGATGAGGTGACAGTCATCATGCCATCTGAAGAAGTCACCGCATTCGCCGACCGTCTCCCCGATCATCAAGTGAGCGACGTTGAGTATCGGTTGATCACGTTTGATGTCGAGTTGGAAGCCGGGTTGGTCGGGTTTATGGCGCGAATCAGCGCCGCGCTCGCCGAAGCCCACGTCTCGATTCTGCCGTATGCCGCCTTCAATCGCGATCATGTGCTGGTTTCGGCAGCTCAATTCGATGCGGCGTGGTCGGCGCTCACCGCCCTGCGTCAGTCCTGAGTATCGCGTTTATAATCATCACAGAAGCGTATGGATATACATGGATATTCAATTCTACGACAACGATCAAGCGCCCAAGCCGCCGGAAGAAGTCGTCATCGAGCAGTTGGCGCTGGTGCCCTACCCGGATGGATTTCGCCTTTATGTCGAAATTCAGGCGACACCATTTCAGCAGCGGCCAAATCTTTTGCTCACAGTGCGGGCAGCCGATGGTACAGTGGTAAGTGAGAGCAGCATCATCGAGACGATGCACAACCATATGGAGTTCACCATGCATTTGCGCGGCCTGGACGACCCCGCCGGAGATTACACGCTCACCGTCGATCTGTTCTACGAAACCCGCAACCCACCGCAGGATCGACGTGTGGAGTCATTTGTGATCCCGGCAGCCGACGCGGACAACGAGGCTTAAGCCGATGCAGATCGCGCTGACCGAAACACAGGCGCAGGCAATGATCGAACATGCCCGCACCGAGTCACCGCGTGAAGCCTGCGGCCTGATCGCGGGGCGTCGTGGGCAGGCCACGCAGATCGTGCAGATCGCGAACATCGCCGCCAATCCGCAGCATCAGTATTACATGGATGAGGCGGCGTTGGGCAAAGCGCTGGTCGGGTTTGAACGGCAGGGGGTGGCGCTGCTGGGAATCTATCATTCGCACCCCAACGGCGACCCGATCCCCTCACCGACGGACATTCGGCACGCGGCCTATCCGGGGACGCCCTATCTGATCATCGGGCTGAAACAGCCACACACGCCGCAGATGGCCGCTTGGGTGATCCGTGCGGGCCGTGTCGATCCGGTAAACATTTGTATCGGCGATCAATCACCCGAACCGCCGCCGCACTCTGATCTATCGCGCCCGCAGCAGATCGCCATTGTCACCAGCGCGATCCTGGCCTTCGTTGTGATGATTCTGCTCTCGTTGGCATTGCTGCCGCCTGCGCCGGTGATCCCGCGCTAATCTGGAGTTATCCGTTTATGCTCATTCAAGTGCTGCTTGTTGGACTGCTTGGCCTCGTGTTGGGTGGTGTCGTTAATCTGCTGGCCGATGACCTGCCAGCACGCCGTTCACCGCATTTCCCGCCGCGCTACCCGGACGATACGCCGCGCCCACCGACCGCCTGGCTAGGAATCACAGCGTTTCTGTTCGGCAAACGGTCATCACCCGGCGATGCTAAACTGAGTTGGCGCTACCCACTCACGGAACTGCTGACCGCCGGCCTGATGATCATCGCGCTGTTGAGTGCCCTCGATGACCCGAACATGACGCCGCTGCAATTCATCTTCTGGGAAATCTACATGGTGATCTTCGCGCTGATCATCGTCATCGACATTGAGCACCGCTTGATTCTGTTCGTGGTGATCATCCCAGCCTGCGTGATCGCGGTCATTGACGCGGCAGTGACGAACTACGGTGCCACTGCCGGCGACGCCTTGATCGGTGGCCTGCTCGGATTCGGGGTGTTCTTCGTGCTGTATCTGGGCGGGTTCGCCTTCACCTACGTGATGTCGCAGGTGCGCGGTCGGAAAATCACCGAGGTGGCGTTCGGTTACGGCGATGTGATGCTGATCACATTCAGCGGCTTGATCCTGGGATGGCAGCCGCTGCTGTTAGCGATGTTCATCACCGTCGTGCTTGGCGCGCTCGGTGCCATGATCTACCTGATCTCGCGCAGCCTCATCGGCAGCCGCTACAGCATGTTCACGGCACTGCCCTATGGCCCATACATTGTGGTAGGCACCTTGCTGATGCTGCTGTTTGCCACCGAGATCACAGCCATACTGACATAGCTCAGCGCACGGATTCGGCACCCGTATCGCGTTCAAGTGCGGGGACGGGCGTTCGCACGATGATCCCGCCGCCCAAGCACACATCGCCGTCATAGACGACCGCGCCTTGCCCCGGCGTGATGTCACGCAGCGGCGTGTCGAACTGCACATGCATCCCGTCTGCGCCGATGGGCGTGATCAGCGCGGCGACCGGCTGCGCCTTGTAGCGAATCTTGACCTCGGCGCGGAATGGGGCTGCTGGAGTCACGCCGCTGACCCAGTTGACGCGCTCCGCCGTGAGTTCGGCCCGACCGAGTTCCTCCACCGTGCCCACGATCAGCGCGTTGCGGTACGGATTCATCCCGATCACGTAGAGCGGCACAGGCGAATGCACCCCTAAGCCCTTGCGCTGGCCGATGGTGTAGTTCGCCAGCCCGCGATGCTCGCCGATCACCTCGCCCGACTTGCGCACAATCGGCCCGGCCTCCATGATGTCCGGCGCGTAATCGCTGAGGAAGCGGCGGTAGTCGTTATCGCCCAAAAAGCACAAATCCTGACTGTCCTTCTTGCTGGCCGTTGGCAGCCCAAAGCGCGCCGCAATTTCGCGGACTTCGTCCTTATGATACTCACCGACCGGGAACAGCACGCGGCTGAGTTCGGCCTGCCCCATCACGCTGAGCACATAGCTCTGATCCTTGCGCACATCCAGCCCCTGC
>JAADYY010000045.1 GCA_010092805.1 Chloroflexota bacterium
CCGGTGGAAGCGACGGCCCTGGGCAACGCCATCGTCCAGTTGATCAAGCTCGGTGAGTTGGGGAGCATCGATCAGGCACGAGAACTGCTGAGCCGCACGGTTGAAACCGGTCAGTTCGAACCGAAATTCCCCGAATCGTGGGATACAGCTTATGAAAGATTCCAGACGATCATCACGACCGTGTAGCGCTGCCTGAAGACCGTCTGAAGGAAGAATAGACCGTTTAGCTGATTAGAGTATTTTCGATGCAGCCGATTCTAGCGTTAAACCACATTTCGAAATCATTTCCCGGCGTCAAAGCGCTGCAAGACGTTCAGTTTGAGATGGCACCGGGTGAAGTCCATGCGCTGCTGGGCGAAAATGGCGCGGGCAAATCGACGCTGATCAAGATTGTCTCCGGCGTGTACAAACCGGATGAAGGCGAGATCAACGTCGATGGCCAGCCCGTCAATTTCAGTTCCCCGCGCGATGCACAGGCGTTGGGCATCGCCACGATCTACCAGGAATTGAGCCTCTACCCGGAACTGAGCGTCGCGGAGAACATCTTCATGGGGCACGCGCCGCGTGGGTTTTTCGGGATGGTCGATTGGGGTGCGATGCAGCGGCGCGCCCGCGAGCTGCTGGCGTCGCTCAACATTTACGACATGGATGTCAACCGCAAAGTCGGCACGATGTCTGTCGGCAACCGCCAGCGTGTCGAGATCGCCAAAGCCCTCTCGATCAACGCCCGCATCCTGATCATGGATGAGCCGACCGCCTCGCTCACCGAAGCCGATGTCCAGCGCCTGTTTGAGATCGTGCGGCTGCTGCGCGAACGCGACGTTGGCGTGATCTACATCAGCCACCGCCTGGAAGAAGTCTTCATGCTCGCAGACCGGGTGACCGTGCTCCGCGATGGGCTGTATGTGGCTACCAAACCCGTCGCCGAGACGAACGAAGACGAACTGATCAGCATGATGGTCGGGCGCTCGATTGACAACCTGGTCCCGAAATACGCCGCCGAAATCGGTGAGCCGGTGCTGGAAGTGACTGATCTGGTGCGCAAACCGATGACACGCAGCGTTTCGCTGCAAGTCCGCGCCGGGGAGATCGTCGGGCTGGCGGGGCTGGTCGGGTCGGGGCGCAGCGAACTGGCGCAGGTGATCTTCGGGATTCGGCCCGCCGAGTCGGGCACCATCCGCATCAACGGCGAAGCCATGCAGATCAAGAACCCCGGCCAGGCGATGAAAGTCGGCGTCGCTTATGTGCCCGAAGATCGCGGTACACAGGGCTTGATCCGACCGATGCGCATTCGCGAAAATGTCTCGCTGGCGGTGCTGCGTGGGCTGGCGAGCGGCGTCTTTGTGGATCGCAGCCGTGAACGGTCGCTGGCCGTGAAGACGATCAAGCAGTTGAGCATTCGCGCTTACAGCCCGGAGCAAGTCGCCAACAAACTCTCCGGCGGCAACCAGCAGAAAGTCGTGGTCGGCAAGTGGTTGGCCTCGGAGCCGAAGATCCTGATCATGGATGAGCCGACGCGCGGCGTTGATGTGGGCGCTAAGGCCGAGATCCATCGTTTGGTGAGCGAGTTGGCACAGCGCGGGCTGGCGATCCTGATGATTTCGAGCGAACTGCCGGAGATCATGGGCATGAGCGACCGTGTTCTCGTGATGCGCGGCGGGCGTATCGTTGCGGAGTTCACGCGCGAAGCGGCGACCGAAGAAGCCATCGTTGAGGCGATGATGCGCGACACCTCCGTCGATAGCAGCCCACAGGCCAGCGACCCACCCCCTCAGACCGCCCCTGTTCAGGAGCAGATCAGCCCATGACCGCTGTCACCGAACCGCTTTCCACCACGCAGAGCACACAGCCGAACCGCCTGCTGGCGCTGCTCCGAGGCATTGTGGGCAGCCAGGAATTTGTGCTGTTTGCCAGTATCATTGTCTTGCTGATCGTCGTTGGTGCGGACAGCCCGCGCTATCTGGCGGAACGTAACCTCACCAGCATTTTGCAGGGCAATGCGTATATCGCCGTTGCTGCGATTGGCATGGCAATGGTGATCATCTCCGGCAATATTGATATTTCCGTCGGCTCGCTGATCGGCGTGCTGGCGACCATCAGCGGGTCGCTGGCCGTCGCCGGCTTCCCCATCTGGCTGAGCTGGCTTGCGCCGCTGTTCTTCGGGGCGCTGGTGGGTGCGTTCAATGGCTTCTTGATCGCCTACCTACGCATCCCGGCGATTGTGGTCACATTAGGGATGTTGAGCATCCTCAAAGGTGGGCTGATCGTCGTGACCAACGGGCAATGGATCACAGATCTGCCGGACGGCTACGCCCTCTCGCAGATGCGCCCGCTGGGCATTCCGATGCCCATCTACTTCATGGTCGTGCTGACGATTCTGGCCGCCCTCTGGATGCGCTATAGCCCGACAGGCCGTGCAATCTACGCAGTGGGGGGCAACAAAGAAGCCGCCCGCCTCTCCGGGATTTCAGAACGTCGGATTACGATGACCGTATTCATCATCAACGGGGTGATGGTCGGCATTGCCAGCGTCTTGTTCGCCACACAATTGAGCGTCATTCAATCGACCGTGCCGCCCAATCTGGAACTCACGATCATCACGGTGACCGTCGTTGGCGGGGTGAGTATTCTCGGCGGCACCGGCACGGTGATCGGGGCGTTGTTCGCCGCTATCTTGCTGAGTGCCATTGGATCGGCGCTGGTATTCATTGATGCGATCCCGGTGTTCTGGCTGCGGGCTGTGCAGGGCTTGCTGATTTTGGGCACGGTGCTCGCGGATATGCTGCGCCGCCGCCGGCAGATGCTAAATATACGAGGGTAGCGCGATGGCTGTAGGCGAAAGCAATTTCGAGACAACAACAGGGTTTGGGCAGCGGGCGCGGGCCATTCTCTTGAGCCAGGAGACGGTTCTCCTGGCCATCATGGTGATCGTGGTGCTGTTGCTTTCTACACAAACTGACCGCTTCTTGACGGTCGATAACCTGCTCAATCAGGGCCGTTTCCTCGCCGAGATCGGTTTGGTGGCGCTGCCGATGACGTTTATCATCATCACGGGCGGCATCGATCTTTCGGTGGGCGCGACCTTCGGCCTCAGCGCGATCATGCTGGGGCACAGTTGGCAGAATTGGGGCCTGCCGCTGGAAGCTGC
>JAADYY010000257.1 GCA_010092805.1 Chloroflexota bacterium
CCCACCGTCGAAACGGTCATCAAAGCCAACGACGTGTTGATCGTGCAGGGCGAAGTGGATGATGCGTGGCGGATCGTCAACATCTGGAAGCTGGAAATTCAGCCCGTGCTCACCACCGATGATCAATATCTGGTCAACCGCGAGAAAGGCATCGCCGAGGTGGTACTGCCGCCGCGCTCGGCGCTTGAAGGCAAATCAACCGTTGATGCGGAATTCAATGCCCTCTACAAACTCAACGTGATCGGCGTCTCGCGTCCGGGTGTCGAGGGGATGCTGAGTACACAATCGACACCGCTGCGCTCCGGCGATTCGCTGCTGGTGCAGGGCGATTGGCATGACATCGTGCGGCTGCGGCGCAACCAGCGCGACTTCGTCGTGATGGGCGAAGCGGATACCGCACAGGGCGCGCTCAATACTAGCAAGGCCCCCACCGCGCTAATCATCATGCTGGGGATGCTCGTGCTGCTGATCACCGGGACGGCGTCGTTGGCCGCCGCGAGTCTGCTGGCGGCCATCGCCATGATCCTGACGGGCTGCCTCTCGATGGATCAGGCGTATCAGTCGATTGACTGGAAAAGTATCGTATTGCTGGCCGGGATGCTGCCGCTGAGCATTGCCCTGGAAAAAGTCGGGCTGATCAGCCTGATTGCCGGCGGCCTGACCGATTTTCTGGGCACCGCCTCGCCGCTGGTGATCATGGGTGGGTTGTACCTGTTCACGGCGGTGTTCACACAGGTGCTTTCGAACACGGCGACGACGGCGTTGGTTGCGCCGCTGGGCCTGGCGATGGCCCTGCAACTGGGCTACGCGCCGCAAGCCTTCCTGATGACGATTGCGATTGCCGCGTCGATGGCGTTTGCAACCCCCGTCGCCTCACCGACGAACACGCTGGTGATGGGCGCGGGCGGCTACCGTTTCGGCGATTACGTCAAGATCGGCATCCCGATGATCCTGCTCATGGGCATCGTCACCGTGATCGTGCTGCCGCTGTTGTGGCCGTTGAACTAAACTCACCAACTGCGCACTGACTATGGGAAATCGCTTCAAGCACGGCTTCACGACCGTCGCAGACGATGTCACTCACGCCGATCTGCGCGTCGAGGGGCAGATCCCGGCGTGGCTGACTGGTACGCTGATCCGCAATGGGCCGGGGCAGTTCGAGGTCAACGGCCACAGCTACCGTCATTGGTTCGATGGGCTGGCGCTGCTGCACAGCTTCACGTTTGCCGATGGCCGCGTCAGCTATCGCGGGCGCTACCTGCGCAGCGCTGCCTACCTGCGCGATAACGCGACCGGGCGGATCAATTATCGCGGCTTTGCCGTCGATCCGTGCCGGTCGCTGTTTCAGCGGGTGATGTCGCTGTTTGTGCTGCCCCCGCCGGGCCACAACGCCGCGATCCATATCACCCGTGTCGCGGATCGCTTTCTGGCGCTCACCGAAACGCCGATCCCGGTTGCCTTCGACCCGCACACGCTGGAAACACTCGGCGTGTACGATTACGGCGACGCGCTCAGCGGGCAGGTGACCACCGCGCACCCCCACTTCGATGCGCAGCGCGGGATCGCGATCAACTACCTGCTGAAATTCGGCTTCACGCAAACCTACCAGATCTACGGGATCAGCGGGGCGCGTCGTCACCTGATGGCGCGCATCCCGGCACCGCGCCCGGCGTACATGCACAGTTTCGCTATGACCGCCCGTTACGTCATCCTGGCGGAGTTTTCGTTGGTGCTGCCCGTCGCCATTGATGTGCTGCTGAGCGGCAAGCCGTTCATCGAGAATTACCGCTGGCAGCCGGAGCGCCCGGCACGCTTCCTCGTGATCGACAAGGATACGGGCGCACGCGCCGCCACCGTCGAAGCTGAGCCGTTCTTCGCCTTTCATCACGTCAACGCCTTCGAGCGCGACTCAGACCTGATCCTCGACATCGCCGCCTACCATGACGCCCGCGTGATCGATCATCTGCGGCTGGATCATCTGCGCGGCGATCAACCATCGCTCGATTGGGGTGAGCTGCGGCGCTATCGCGTGCCACTCGATGGCAGATCGGCGACCTACGAAATCATCACCGACTTGCCGTTCGACCTGCCGCAGATCGATTACCCGCGCCGCGCCGGGCAGCCGTACCGAGTCGTCTACGGTGCGGGGAGTCATCCGCAGGATCGCGACTTCATCAACCAACTGATCCGTGTGGAGGTCGAATCGGGCGCGGTCAAGACGTGGTACGAACCGGGCTGCTACCCCAGTGAGCCGGTGTTTGTCCCCAAGCCGGGCGCGACCGAACCTGACGACGGCCTGATCCTGGCGGTGGTGCTCGACGGTGCGCGGGAGTCATCGTTCCTGCTGATCCTCGATGCGGCGACCTTCACCGAGATCGGGCGCGCGCACGTCCCCCGCGTGATCCCGTTCAGTTTTCACGGCACATTCTTCGCCGATATTTGATTCATCGCGCCGCCGCCACATCAATTGCGCCACGCCGCACGCACCTCACCCACAAATTACAATTATGCACGTTATAATAATGCAAAAATGGCTAACGGGGTAGAGGAGCACAGCGCGATGGGAATTGCGACCGATATTGTCATTGTCGTGGTAGCGGCGATGCTGGGCGCGTTTGTGGCCCAGCGCTTGAAGCAGCCGTTGATTCTGGGCTACATCCTGGGGGGTGTCGTCGTCGGCCCCTACACTGGCTTGATCGCGATCAGCGATGTGCATGACATCGAACTGCTGGCCGAATTGGGGGTGGCGCTGCTGCTGTTTGCCCTGGGGTTGGAATTCTCACTGAAAGATTTGCAGCCCGTCCGCCGTATCGCGCTGCTGGGCACCCCCATCCAAATGCTGCTGACGATCCTGTATGGGTATGTGCTGGGCAGCTTGCTGGGCCTCGGATGGATCGAGGCTGTCTGGTTGGGCGGCGTGATCTCCGTTTCCAGCACGATGGTGATTCTGAAGACGCTCATGGGGCGCGGGCTGCTGGGCACGCTTTCCAGCCGGGTGATGATCGGCATTCTGATCGTTCAGGATCTCGCCATCATTCCGCTGATGCTGGTCTTACCCCAGCTCAGTGATCTCCAAGCCGGGGTGCCAGCGTTAGCAGGCGCGGTGATTAAAGCGATCATTTTCCTGCTGGGGATGATCGTCATTGGGACGCGGGTGATGCCTGCCCTGATGCGTATTATCGCCCGCTGGAATTCGCGTGAGTTGTTTCTCGTCTCGGTCACAGCCATTGGCCTCGGGGTCGGTTACGTGACCTATCTGTTTGGGCTGTCGTTTGCGTTCGGCGCGTTTGTGGCGGGCATCATCCTCAGCGAGTCGGATTACAGCCACCAGGCCCTCGGTGATATTACCCCGCTGCGCGACCTGTTCGGGCTGGTCTTCTTCGTCTCCGTCGGTATGCTCCTCGATCCGGCTTACCTCATCGAGAATCTGGGCACGGTGCTGTTACTGGTGGCGCTGGTGGCGCTGGGCAAGCTGGTGATCTTTGGCGGGCTGGTGCGCGCTTTCGGCTACGGCAACATCATCCCGATTGCGGTGGGCCTGACGATGTTTCAGGTGGGCGAATTTTCGTTTGTGCTGGCGCGCGTGGGGTTGAG
The DNA here is from genome assembly GCA_010092805.1 of Chloroflexota bacterium. Lineage (GTDB taxonomy): Bacteria > Chloroflexota > Anaerolineae > Aggregatilineales > Phototrophicaceae > Flexifilum. The sequence goes on from JAADYY010000257.1 coordinate 3,595, forward strand.
CACCGCGTCGATCTCCCAGGACTTGTATTCGCTGCTCCTCACCACCGCCATCCTGACGATGATGCTCACGCCGCTGGTGTCGCGGTTAGCGACCCCGGTGTACAGCCGGTGGCGAAAACGCTTCAAACACGAGGCGTTGGCGACAGTCAATTTGCCGCAAGAAGGACTGCATGATCACGTTGTCATCGCTGGCGGCGGGCGCACTGGCTACTACGTGGCGAAAGTCTTGCAGCGGATGCAGCTGCCGTTTGTGATCATCGAGCTGGATCAGCGGCGCGTTGACGAGTGCAAGCGGGATGGGATGCCCGTCATCTACGGCGACGCTACCCAACCGGTCGTTCTCGAGACGGCGGGCATTGAATCCGCCAGGCTGCTGCTGGTGACGCTGCCGACCTTCGCCACCACCCAAGCAGTCGTGGATCGTGTGCGCACCATGCGGCCCGAATTACACATCGTGGCGCGTGTGGAAAGCGTGGAACTGCTGCATACGCTGCACGAACACGGCGTCTATGAGGCGGTGCAGCCCGAATTTGAGGCAGGCCTGGAGATCGTCCGGCAGGCACTGCTGCATCTGGAGATTCCGGCTGCCGAAATTCATGACTTCACCGACGAAATCCGTACCGAACTGTACGCGCCGCTGCTGGCGACTCAGCATCACCAACGAGCGATCACCAAGCTGAGACAGGCGGCCACCCAGCTTATGGAGTTGAGTTGGGTCGATTTGCCGGAACACAACGGCGCAGCAGGCAAATCGATCAAGGATCTACAGATTCGCCAGCAGACGGGCGCGTCCATCGTTGGCATCGTCCGCGAAGGCGCAGTGATCACCAATCCCGGCGCTGAAAGCCGCCTGCAAAGCGGCGATGTGATCGCCGTGTTGGGGGATCGGCAGCAGGTGGAAGAGGTGCGCTCGCTGCTGCACAACCACGCCTGACGGAAACCCAGCGCCGGCTGCCATAACGTTCACGCGGGCGAGCGATTTTCTGCTATACTACGTGTAGATGTTCTGTTCTTGATCGGCTTATGCTGCCGATCAATTTTGCTCCTGATCGTCGCTCGATCACACCCTGATCGTTTTTAGGGATCGCACATGGATCTCACCGACTCGCAGCGCCGGATCGTCGCGGCGGCCCGCGATCAAACTGTCTTTGTGGCCGGCCCCGCCGGGGCAGGTAAAACGACCGCCGGGCTGGCCCATCTGCGCGAATTGATCGCAGCGGCGGTGCCTGCACACACCATTCTGATCCTCGCGCCGCAGCGGGCGCTCGCGCTGCCCTACCAGACGATTCTGCGCAGCCCGGATCTCGGCCCCGGCGGGCAGGCCGCTGTGCAGACCATCGGCGGTCTGGCGGCGGAGATGGTCGCGCTGTTCTGGCCGATTGTCGCTGAGCGTGCCGGGTTCGCCAACCCCAATGATCAGCCAACCTTCCTGAGCCTGGAGACCGCGCAGTACGTCATGTCGCGCCTGCTCGACCCGCTGCTTGACTACGACGGCTACTTCGACTCGATCACCATTGACCGCCACCGCCTCTACAGCCAGATCATCGACAACCTGAATAAAGCGGCGGTCGTTGGCTTCCCATACACCGAGATCGGCGAGCGGCTGCGGCAAGCCGAACTGATCGAGCAGCGGCAGGAACACATCTTCGGGCAAGTTCAGGAATGCGCGACTCTGTTCCGCCAGCACTGCCTGGATCACAACCTGCTGGATTTCTCGCTGCAAGTCGAAATCTTCCGGCGGCTGCTGCTGCCGGATGCGCGCTGCCGTGAGTATCTGTTCGGCCAGTACCGCCACCTGATCGTCGAAAACGCCGAAGAAGACACCCCCGCGACTCATGCCTTGCTGCGCGATTGGCTGCCCCACTGCGCCTCGGCGCTGGTGCTCTGCGACAGCGACGCCGGGTTTCGCCGCTTCCTGGGCGCAGACCCGGACAGCGCCGAAGCTCTGCGCGATGTGTGCGCCGTGAACATCACACTGACCGACTCGCTGGTCACCTCGCCGGATTTAGAGGCGCTGGCGAATCAGTTTGCCCTCGTCATGAATCAGGACGCGGGTGAGATCGACGGCGACCCGCGCAATGTCCTGTTTTACGAGATTCAGCGCTTCTACCCGGAGATGCTCGCGTGGGTGGCGGATGAGATCAAAGCGCTGGTCGAAACAGGCGCATCACCCGGCGAGATTGTGGTGATGGCCCCGTTCCTCTCCGATGCGCTGCGCTTCTCACTGATGTACCAACTCCGCGAGCGGGGTATCCCATCGCGGTCACACCGGCCCTCACGGGCGCTGCGTGAAGAACCCGCCGCCCGCTGCCTGCTCACCCTCGCGCAGATCGCGCACCCGGAATGGCGGCGGTCACCCACGACGTTTGATCTCGCCTACGCGCTGATGCAGGCCATCGGCGATATTGAGCCGGGCCAGAACATCGACCTGATCCGGGCGCAACTGCTGGCAAACACCGCCTATCCACACGAAGCCAGCGCCTCGCTGCTGACTCCGTTCGATGAGCTGCCCGAAACCGTGCAGCAGCGCGTCACCTACATCATCGGCGAGCGCTACACCGCCCTGCGCGACTGGCTCGAAGACTACATCCATAATCGCGAGCAGCCGCCCCCTACATCCGGCGGATCTGGCAAGCGCAGTAAAAACGCCGACGCCCCCGACGCACCGACCTACGCCGAAGTGCCGCTCGATCACTTCTTCAGCCTGATCTTCGGCGAGGTGTTGTCGCAACCGGGGTTCGGCTTCCACTTCGACTTTGACGCCGCCGATGTCGCCGGGAATCTCGTTGAGTCGGCGCGTGGATTTCGACGTACACTCAAGGACAAAGCGATCATCCCGGCGGATAAGCCCATCGGGCAGGAGTATCTGGAGGTGGTCGGCGCTGGCCTCATCGCCGATCAGTATCTGCGCCGCTGGCAGCTCGTCGATGATGACGCTGTGCTGCTGGCACCCGCCTACACCTTCCTGATGAACAATTTGCCCGTCGGCTATCAGTTCTGGCTGGATATTGGCAATCGCGGCTGGTTCGAGCGGCTGTACCAACCGCTGACGCATCCGTATGTGCTCAGCCAGACGTGGCCCGTCGGCCAACCCTGGACCGACACGGATGAGGAAGAAGCCCGCCGCGAAACGCTCTACCGGCTGATGCTCGGCTTGATCCGGCGGTGCCGGGGTGCCGTCTACCTGGGCTTGAGCGAACTCGGCGAGAGCGGCTACGAAAGCCAGGGCGAGCTGCTGCGAATTATCCAGCGGATTCTGCGGCGCATGATCGCTTCGGAGGGAGGGCAACCATCATGACGTTTCGACCGCGACCCAATCAACAGCGCGTGCTCGATTTCGCCGGGGGCAAGATGGGTGTGGCGGCGGTGCCGGGCAGCGGCAAAACGCGCACGCTCTCGGCGCTGACCGCGCGCCTCGTCGCCGGGAGCGCGCTGCGTGACGATCAAGAGGTGCTGGTGGTGACGCTGGTCAATTCCGCCGTCGATCACTTTGCGCGGCAGGTCGGTGATTTCGTGAGCGGTTACGGCTTGCTGCCGAATGTCGGCTACCGGGTGCGCACGCTGCACGGGCTGTGCAACGACATCGTGCGCGACCGGCCCGGCGGCCTCGGCCTGGCCGAAAATTTCCAGATTCTGGACGACCGCGACTCCGCCGCGATCCTCGATGACGCGGTGCGGGTGTGGCTGCGCACCCACCCGGACGCCGCCGCCGATTATCTGCTGCCCGACCTGGACGAAAACCGCCGGATCTGGCTGCGCGACAATCAATGGCCGGATCTGGTGAGCACGACGGCGCGTGTTTTCATCCAGCAGGCGAAAGACATGCGGCTGCTGCCGGAGCAGATCAGCTATGCGCTCGACCGTTTCGGCGAGCCGCTGCCGCTGGCACGCATGGGCTACGAGATTTACGCCAATTATCAGCGCGGCCTGAATTATCGCGGCGCGGTCGATTTTCAGGACTTGATCCGGTTGGCGCTCGATGTACTCGAGCAGGATGCGATCTATCTGGGGCGGCTGCGCGACCGTTGGCCCTACATCCTTGAGGATGAAGCGCAGGACAGCAGCCGGCTGCAAGAACAGATCATACGGCTGCTGACCGAAGGCGGCAATTGGGTGCGCGTCGGCGACCCGAACCAGGCCATTTACGAGACATTCACCACCGCCCGGCCCGAATCGTTGTGGGATTTTCTCGACGAGCCGACCGTCGAGCGGCGCGAACTGCCCGATTCGGGGCGCTGCGCCGTGCCGATCATCGATCTGGCGAATCATTTGATCAACTGGGTCGCGACCGCTCACCCCAACCCACAGATCCGCGCACGGCAGCCGCTCCGCCCACCGCTGATCAAGCCGACCGAACCGGGCGATCCACAGCCGAACCCGCCCGCCGATCAAGCGCGGATCGCGCTGCTCGACCGCGATTTCACGCCAGAAGCCGAGATCGGCGCGGTCGTCGATTCGCTCAAACGCTGGCTGCCAGACAACCCGGACGCAACCTGCGCCGTGCTCGTCCCGCGCAACAAACGCGGCTTTGACGTGGCGAACGCGCTCAAGGCGTTGCGCGAACCGCCGATTGAATACGTCGAGCTGCTGCAAAGCACCACCACCACCCGCGAAACGGCTGGCGCGCTCACGCACATCCTCAACCACCTCATTAACCCGAACGCGCCCGGTCTGCTGGCGCAGGTGTACAAGGTGTGGCGGCGCGAAGACCGCGAGGACGAGACCGCTGCCCCTCAGTTGGAGGCTGTCGTCAAGGCGCTGCGCAAGCTGGCGACCATCGAGGATTACATCTGGCCGCAGTTGGGCCGCGATTGGCTGGCCGACGACCCGACGATTACCGAACTGATCGAGGCCGCGCCAGAGATCGGCGAACA
>JAADYY010000258.1 GCA_010092805.1 Chloroflexota bacterium
GAAGGGGAGAAAACTGCTTTTGAAGTCCCTCTCCTAGCCGCAAAGCGGCGGTTGGGAGAGGGATTTAGGGTGAGGGCCTGATTCGCCAACAACATCTGGGACAGCTGCCACAGCCTTTTGGGTATAACGGCTACCAAATAGTATAGCTAATTTTTGGCGCGGCAGGGCGCATTCGGACCGTCACGCTGTGGGCGGTAGTTTGTTAAATTTTCGCAGCGCCTGTCGCGTGAGATGCGGCGGCGTACCTGCGCGCAGTGGTCAGCCGCGCACTTCGGCGGGATCTTGCGCGAGATTTTTGTTAGTATTGGGAAAAATCGCGCAAAAAGTTCAGGAGTCTTTATGTCTGCGCAATTGGGAACCGCCGAACAGCCGCTGCGAGTCGCCATCATCGGCTCCGGGCCGTCGGCTTTTTACGCCGCTGAGCACATCCAGAAACAATCTGATCTGGTGGCGACCATCGATATGTTCGAGCGGCTGCCAACGCCGCATGGGTTGGTGCGCGGCGGCGTCGCCCCGGATCACCCAAAGATCAAGTCGGTGACAAAGATCTACGACAGGATCGCGGGCAAGCCGGGCTTTCGCTTTTTCGGCAACGTCGAACTGGGCAAGGATATTCACCTCAGCGACCTGCGCCGCCTCTACCACCAGATCGTGTACGCCGTCGGCGCGCAGACCGACCGGCGCATGGGCATCCCCGGCGAGGATCTGCTGGGCAGCCACCCTGCTACCGAATTCGTCGGCTGGTACAATGCGCATCCCGATTTCCGTGACCTGAGCTTCGATCTCTCGCAAGAGCGCGCCGCCGTGATCGGCAATGGGAACGTGGCGATGGATGTGGCGCGCATCCTGGCCAGCAGCCACGACGAGCTGGCCGTCACCGACATCGCCGATTACGCGCTGGAAGCGCTGCGCAACAGCAACATCAAAGAGATCTACGTGCTGGGGCGGCGCGGCCCGGCGCAAGCGGCCTTCACCAACCCAGAGATCAAGGAACTGGGCGCGCTGAGCGAAGCGGATGTGATTGTACCCGCCGATGAAGCGGCGCTCGACCCTTTGAGCGAAGCCTGGCTGGAAGCGAACGGCGACCGCAGTGCTCAGAACAACGTCAAGATTTTGCAGAGCTACGCGGACGAAGGGCCGGACGGCAAACCACGCCGCATCGTGATGCGCTTCCTCGTCTCGCCCGTCGAGATCATCGGCACCGAGCGCGTCGAGGCGATCAAGATCGTCAAAAATGAGCTGTATCAGCGCGACGATGGATCGCTGCGCCCACGCGCCACCGAGGTCACCGAAACACTGCCGGTCGGGTTGGTCTTCCGCTCGATTGGCTATCGCGGCGTAGCGCTGGCCGATGTGCCCTTCGACGACCGCAATGGCGTGATCCCGAATCAGGAGGGCCGCGTGATCGATTCTGAGCGCGACGGCGCGCTTACCCCCGGCGAATACTGCGTCGGCTGGATCAAGCGCGGGCCGAGCGGGGTCATTGGCACCAACAAGCCGGACTCGGTCGAAACGGTCGAGCGGATGCTGGAAGATGTCGCCGCCGGGCAGACGCTCACCCCCGCCGCCCCACAGCCAGAAGCGGTGAATCGGCTGATGGCCGAACGCACCATCGATTTCGTCAGCTACCCGGATTGGCTGCTGCTGGACGCCTTCGAACAGGAGCGCGGCGAACCGCTCAACCGCCCGCGCGTGAAGTTCAGCACCGTCCCGGAGATGCTCGATGCCATCCGCAGCCGCCGGGAAGCCAACCCGACCGGTGATTGATCATCCGGCGGTGGATCGTTCGGTGGGCAGCCCAATCTGATTGAAACGACGTTGACACGCTCTTGAAGTGAGAAGGATACTGCCCCGTCATGGCAGAAAACACAAGCATCGCCGATATTCAGGCCAAGTTCCGCACGCAGGTGCAAAACTATCGCAACACGGGCGCGACACATCTGTATGCGCACCTCACGGAAGGCTGCGCCGAAGACCCGCAGATTCTGGCGCTGCTGCTGCCCGGCGAAAACAAAACGGCTTACGGCAGCACCTTGTTGTTCATCATCGTGCATTACCTGCTGCTGAAAGATGAAACTCAAGATCAACAGCACGCGTTGGCTGCATACTACGCCTCGCTGACGCCAGAGCCGCGCGATCCCGCCGAGGCGTTCCCGCACTTCCGCGATTTCTGCCTCACGCACGCCGCCGCTATCCGCGCGCTGGCGGCGGAGCGCTATGTGCAGTACACCGCGCTGGGGCGGGCGGCGGTGATGCTGCCCGCCTTCAACCTGATCGCGCAGCAGTTGGGCGGGGCACCGTTCGCCATGTTCGATGTGGGGTCGAGCGCCGGGTTCCTGCTGTGGTGGGATCACTATCGCTACGATTACGGCTTTCATCAGGTGGGGCCAACGGACGCACAGGTGCAGATCCACTGTGAGGTGCGCGGCACCCTGCGCCCACCGTTCCCCGATCAGCTGCCGCAGGTGTCGGCGCGGCTGGGCATGGACATCGACCCGGTGGACATCGGCGCCCCCGATCAACGGCTGTGGATTCGGGCGAATGTCTCGGCGTACAATCGCCCACACGCGCAGCTCGTCGACTCCGCAATTGCCTTCGGCCTGGAGCACAAACCACCGCTGATTCAGGGCGACGGCAGCACCGATGTCACGGCACATGCGCGCGCGTTCGCGCCCGGTCAGCCGCTGGTCATCGTCGATACGTATGTGCCGGTGGCTGTGCGCGAGGCAATCCAGGCGCAGAGCCGTGAACTGGCGCGGGAACGGCGGCTGTTCCAGGTGACGATTGGCAGTTTCCCGGTGAAATCTGGCGTGCGGCTCATCGATTACCAGGCGGGCACCGAGACGATCCTTGCGGGCACGACGGTGCAGGGCACGTTTCTGGAATGGCAGGACGAAGCCACCGCCACCGGGGCACTGTAACAATTTCCAAATCCTATTCCCATACCGCGTCAACGACCACCCGCTGAAGCGGGTGGCTTGCGAGAAATCGTGAGCACAGGTTGACCAGCCTC
>JAADYY010000046.1 GCA_010092805.1 Chloroflexota bacterium
CACAACGTTTGGCTTCACTTGAATTTCAACTGAAATTATTATAGCAACATCAGTTAAATCGCTCGCAAAATCTAACAGAATTCACACCTTAATTATAATCGGTTCATAAACACTATAATCGAAAGCGGAATGTGAGGCAACATGAAACTTGTAATTTCACCAGGTGCATTCAAACACAGTCTCAGCGCAGCGGCGGTCGCCCAGGCTATCGCCGCCGGGTTGACCCGCTCCGGGTTGGGTGCCGATCTGGTGCTGCTGCCCATCGCCGACGGGGGTAACGGCACGCTCGATGCCTTTCTGGTGGGCGGCGGCCAACGCATCACCCGCACCGTCCGCGATCCGTTGGGCCGTCCCATCGAAGCAGCGTTCGGCCTGCTGAGCGACCAGACCGCCGTGATCGAGATGGCGCTCGCGTCTGGGTTGGAACTGCTCCGCCCGGATGAACTCGATCCGCTGGCGGCGACAACCTACGGCACCGGCCAACTCATGCAAGCCGCACTCGACGCCGGAGCCAAGCGGGTGATCGTTGGGATGGGCGGCAGCGCGACCGTCGATGGTGGCGCGGGCTGCCTGCAAGCGTTGGGTGTCAAGCTGCTGGAGGCCAACGGTGCCGAAATCTCGCCCGGCGGCGGCCACCTCCGCCAAAGCGCACAGCTCGATACATCGGGCCTTGATCCGCGCTGGGCGCAGACCGAAGTCATCATCGCGTCGGATGTCGATAACCCGGCGTTGGGGCCGGACGGCGCGGCGGCGGTCTTTGGGCCGCAGAAAGGGGCCAGCCCCACTGAGGTTGCGCTGCTGGAAGCCAATCTGCACCACTTTTTCACCCTGGTCAACGATCAGCTTGGCGTGGATGTCCGGTCGGCGCGCGGCGGCGGGGCTGCTGGGGCATTCAGCGCCGGGCTGATGGCCTTTCTCGGCGGGCAGATTCAGCCCGGCATCGATTTGATCCTCGAACAGCTTAGCTTTGACGAGCATCTACGCGACGCCGACCTCGTGATCACAGGCGAGGGGCAGATGGACGCGCAGACGGTTCATGGCAAAGGGCCAATCGGGGTGGCGCGCCGTGCCCGTGAGCGTGGGGTACCGACGGTCGCGCTGGTCGGTGGGCTGGATGCCGACGACGCGCTGCTGCATGAGGCGGGGCTGTGGGCGGTGCTGTCGGTTGTGGACAAGCCGATGCCGCTGCAAACCGCCCTCGACCACGCCGCCGAGCTGGTCGAGCGGGCTGCACTGCGGTTGGGTTATCTGCTGCGAATTGGCACACCGGGGCAGCAAAATGTGTAGCGATCAGCGCTGATCTTGAGTCTGAAGCGCTCGCTCCGTTGGAGTGCCTGCTGTATCATTGAGATCAGGCGATTAGCTCGACCTACTCGGTTATCAGACGGAGTCGTGATCCAAGAGGTAGTGATTCATGGCAGATTTCATTCGTAGGTTATTCGGTCGCAGCGGGGCTGATGGCGGCCAGCCTCACCCACTGGAGCAGCCGCCCGGCGGCGGCACGCCCCTTGACCAGGCTGTGCTGCCGAACTTTGGCCCGGTACCTGATCCGCTCATGCTGCCCCAACCGCTGCACCCCCGCGTGTTGATGATCGTCCACAACCCGATTGTGCGCTCCAAAGGGGGCCGCACACTGCAAGCCGTGATGGGCTGGAATGACCCAGATCAACTGGCGGCAGGGTATATCAATGATGTCCGCTGGGCCAGCTACGGCTGCGTCAACTACGAGATCGTCGAGCGCGTCGAGGTCGATGGCTACCCGGTCAAGAAGGACGGCTTTCGCTACAACGAAGACAGCTTCTTGAAGGCGTGGGCGAGACAGCGCTTTCATCAGCCCGACGGCGTCGATTATGTGGCGCTGGTGCGCGCGTTTGAGATGGTCGCCAAGGTCGAAAGCGGCGCTATCGACGAGGTGTGGCTGATGGGCTTCCCGTACTGCGGCTACTACGAATCGCTGATGATTGGGCCAGAGGCGTTCTGGTGCAACGCGCCGCCGCTGTCCGAAGTCTCCTCGAAGCGCCGTTTCGTGATCATGGGCTTCAATTACGAGCGTGGCGTGGGCGAGATGCTTGAAGATTTGGGCCACCGTGCCGAGTCGATTCTGGGTAAGGCCTTCGAGCATGTGCGCGGCGATGCGGATCTGTACGCGCGCTTTATCCAGCACGAGCAGACTCACCCCGGTAGAGCCGAATGCGGCAACGTCCATTTCGCGCCCAACAGCGAACGCGACTACGATTGGGGCAACCGCCGTGTTGTGCTCAGCCGCTGCGACACCTGGTACAACTACCCGGATTTGCGCGGCGAACCCCGTGAAGTCAACAGCGCGGAATGGGGCGGCGGCGATATTCGGCTGCATCACCTGTGGTGGTTCCGGCATTTTCCACACATCAAAGGTGAGGCCAACGGCCTTTCCAACAATTGGTGGGAATACGTCATCGACCCGAACCGGGTGCCGTGATTGGCGCGGTCAGATGATCGATCACCTGTTGATGATGTTGTTGGCGAATCAGGCCCTCACCCTAAATCCCGCTCCCAACCGCCGCTTTGCGGCTAGGCGAGGGACTTCAACAGCAGTTTTCGCCCCTGCTCCCAGCGTCAGCGGTCGCCGGTGGCTTTGGGAGCAGGGGCAGGGGGATGCGGGCCAAAACACAA
>JAADYY010000259.1 GCA_010092805.1 Chloroflexota bacterium
AAGATATGCGCGTAGGGCAGCGCGCGCAGCGTCTCGTTCCAGGTGCTGCGGTCGGTGATGGTCTCGGTGGATAACATGATGTTCAACTGCGCATCCGCAGCGCTTGACGGTATGCGGTATAGATCAGCGGGTTGTAAACGTAATCCCAGGCACCCGCCGAACGCACGACTGCGCCGCCCCAGCCGCGCTTGAAGCCGTAGACGCCCCACAGCCCGTCACTGCGTGTCTCGAATTCGGCTTCGAGCGTCTCAACGTCGGCGTCCGGCACCCCCCACAGATCGTACTGCGTGCAGCCGCGTGCCCGCGCCCACTGGATCGCCGCCCACTGGACACCGTAGGTCGCCATCAGGTTGCGCTTGATGCTTGCGGACGCACCGTACAGATACCAGGCTGTCGGCCCGGCGGCGAACACCATGATCCCGGCGAGTACATCGCCTTCATGCTCGGCCAGGATCAGCGCGGCGTCGCCCGCAGGGACAAACAGATCGTAGGCGAGTTCGTAGTAGCCCGCCTCATGGACGCCGAATTCGTTGCGCGCGCCGGTCGCTTGCATGATCGCGTTGAAGTGTGCGACTCCGGCGCGGTCGGTCTCGATATAGCGGGTGGCGTGTTTCTGGCTCTGGCGGATTTTGCGCCGGGTGCCCTGATTCATCCGCGCCAGGATCGATTCGTCATCGCCGCTGATGTCGATCAGGATGGTGCGTGGCGGCTGGACGGTCTGTGGGCTGGGGCGGAACCCGCGTTGGGCAAAATCCGGCTCAGGTTCATCGGCTGCGACGAGACCCGGTTCCCATTTTAGAAACACTGCGCCGTGTGATCGTGCGCATGAGTGGAGCGCCGGCCAGAGTTGAACGGCTGTTTCGGCAGATGTCGCATTGAGGTACGGCCCCATCGGTAGGTAAGCCATCGTGCCCAGGCGGAAAGGCAGCCGCCGGAACAAGATTTGCGCACCCGCCACAATCTGCTCGTCTTGGCACAGCGCGACGCGCTCAGCGTGCCAGCCGTAAGCCGTTTTGAGTTCCCCCCATGCCGACTGCTGCAAGACGTGCGCGCGCGGTTGGGCGTGCACAAAGGTATCCCAGGCATGGGGCGTGGGGGTGGTTGTCGTCGAGATCATGAATCACATCACAACTGCTGATCACAACCTGGATTATAGCAGGTTCGCCGCAGGATTCTAAAGTTACGCTGGATCATTATGAATCTGCGTTTGGGTGCGGGTAAAGCTTGTGTTAAAATGCACGAAGCGTGCCGGATCTGCGGCTTTTGCGGGCGTCTGGAGCGGATGTTATACTCGCTCCGTTTCTCACAAACGGCACGAACGGCACATTTGCCTCAAGCCAAAATGCTTAATTCAAACTGAAGGACACGAAGGAGTCATTGCTCCGATGAATCTGATCAATGAATGGGCCTTCATAGGGGTGTTTTTGGCGGTCGCCTGGGTTTTACCGGTGCTGCCGCTGGTGGTTTCGTGGGTCTTCCGCCCGCGTAAACCCAACGCCCTGAAGCTGGCGACCTACGAATCGGGTGTCGAAACCGTCGGCGATACCTGGGTGCAGTTCAAGGTGCAGTATTACATTTATGGGTTGGTCTTCTTGATCTTCGATGTCGAGCTGATCTTCCTGTTTCCCTGGGCGCTGGCCTACAACCAGCTCGATTTCTTCGCGTTTGGCGCGGGGCTGTTATTCATCTTCCTGCTCGCCGACGCGCTCATCTACGCCTGGCGCAAGAACGCGCTGGAATGGACGTAGATCGCTTGCTGCACACCACAAAAACGTTAATGCGCGTCACTGCGCTGCGGGGTGTTTTTAGGAGTGGTTTCTAATGGAACAATGCATCAATGTCATTGAGACGCTGGCCCCCTGTCTGGTTGCCAGCGGTACCGATCCTGGCTTGGCGCAGTTCATCTCGATTCTGCTGGGCGTGCTGCTGGTGACGATTTTCCCGTTGGGCGGGGTGATCATCTTCATCTGGATTGAGCGCAAGATTGCGGCCCGTGTGCAAGATCGCGTTGGGCCGAACCGGGTGGGGCCGTATGGTCTGTTCCAGAACGTCGCCGACGCGCTGAAGCTCATCACAAAAGAGGACATCACCCCGGCGGCGGCAGATCGATTGATCTACAACTTTGCGCCGATTGTGGCGACGCTGTCCGTCATCATGATCTGGGCGGTGATCCCGTTCAGCCCGGTGCATATCGGCGTCGATTTGAGCATTGGCGTGCTGTACTTCGTCGCCATCGGCTCGATAGGCACGCTGGCGTTCATGATGGCAGGCTGGGCCAGCAACAACAAGTATGCGCTGTTGGGTGCGTTCCGCGTGGTGGCCCAGTTGGTGAGCTATGAGATACCAATGGTGCTGGCGCTGCTGGTGCCGGTGCTCATCGCCGGGACGCTGAGTATGCAGGAGATGGTGCAGGCGCAGTTGGGGATGTGGTTCGTTGTGATGATGCCGCTTTCGGCGCTCATCTTCTACATCTCGAACCTGGCCGAAACCGGGCGTGCGCCTTTCGACCTGCTCGAAGCCGAATCCGAGCTGGTGGCGGGCTATAACATCGAATACTCCGGCATGAAGTTCGGGCTGTTCATGGCCAGCGAATTCATCCATGCGTTTACGGCCAACGCGCTGTTTGTGGTGATCTTTATGGGCGGGTGGGCTGGCCCCGGCGTCGAGCAGTTCCCGGCGTTGGGCTTCGTCTACTTCCTGGGCAAAACGATGCTCATCTACATCCCGTCGCTGATTCTGCGGGCAACGGTGCCGCGTGTGCGCATCGACCAGATGATGAACTTTAACTGGAAATTCCTGGTGCCGCTGTCGATCATCAATGTGCTGGTGATGGCGTTCTTGTTCAAGGTCGCGCAGGTGTTGAGTCTGACGCCGCCGCCCGGCCTGGAGACAGATTTCATCGCCAACCTGCCGCTGACGGCGGTGCTGCTGGCGGGCAATATTGTGATGATCATCGGTGTGCTGACAGTGCTGCGTAACACGGGCCGCCGCGAACGGTTGGAAGCCGAAGCGCGCCGCGCTGATGATGTGCGCGCGCCCGCGCCAACGATGGGCCGCTGATCGATTTAATCACTACGAGGCTACGGTGCGGTGTGGGGCCGAGATCGCTTCGGCTCCGCGTTGCGCCGTCCGCTTTGCTGCACAAAAGGGGAGAGAGTTACGGCATGATCGAACTAGGGCCGCAGTCGGTCGCATTCTTATTTTTCAGCGTCTTCGCGTTGGGGGGCGCGCTGGGGGTGGTCACCAGCCGCAACCTGATGCATGGGGCGCTGTATTTGATTCTGAGTTTGTTTGGGGTGGCAGGTTTCTTTGTGCTGCTGAGCGCACCGTTTCTGGCGGCGGTGCAGGTGCTGGTGTACATCGGCGCGATTGCCATTCTGTTCATCTTCGCGGTGATGCTCACGCGCGGGATGACGCGCCTCACCGAGACGCTCAACCGGCAGTGGTGGCTGAGCGCGGTGGTGAGTCTGATGCTGCTGGCGGTGCTGCTGGTCGGCGTCATTCTGCCCGTGTGGGGCGAAGGCGGCACCAACCCGAACATGCCCAGCACCGATCTGGTCGCCACGACGGTCGATCTGGGCGTGGCGCTGGTCGATGGTGATCAGTATGTGCTGCCGTTCCTGGTCTCGTCGCTGCTGCTGACCGCCGCGATGATTGGCGCGATTGTGGTGGCGCGTGATGACACCGAGTGATGGCGCACGCCTACTTGAAAATGCTCTGTAACGACGAAAGGGTGCAGTGATGGTGCCGTTATGGATGTTTTTATTGGTGGCCGCGGCGATGTTCGTCATCGGCGCGTACGGCGTGATGGCGCGGCGCAATGCCATCGCCATTTTGCTGAGCGTGGAGCTGATGCTCAATGCGGTCAACATCAATTTGGTGGCGTTCTGGCGTTACGTGACGCCGGAGAACATGTCTGGGCAGGCGTTCGCGGCGTTTGTATTCGTGATCGCCGCCGCTGAGGCCGCGATTGGGTTGGCGATTGTGATCGCGATTTATCGCAGCCGCCGTTCGGTCGTGGTCGAAGACGTGAATCTGCTACGCGGCTAGGCCAACGGATACACAAAGGACACAATACCGATGGATTTAGCCACACTCGTGAACGATCCAAATTTTTTGCCCTGGTTGATCCCGGTGGGGCCGCTGCTGGCCTTCCTGGTCATCGTGCTGCTGACCAACCGCAGTAAGCTGGTCGCCGCTGATGGCCCGGAATACGTCGATCACAATCACCCGGCGTATGCGGGGGTGCGGGCACCGGTGGTCAACGATTGGGGCCGCGTGCT
>JAADYY010000260.1 GCA_010092805.1 Chloroflexota bacterium
CCCTGATCGTTACAAATTATCTGGCGGCCCCCCGCGCTGAAACAACGCGGCGGCGGCGCTTAGTCCAGCAGGTCGCCCGTCAGCACGCGGCCCGCAATTTGCGGCTGGATCATGTCTTCCACGCGGGGGATCAGGGTCTGGACGACCTGGCGGGCCGGACGGTAGATGCCGTAAAGGACGCGCTCATCGGTGCTGCGATCCCAGGCGATGCCCTGGCCTTCGATGTCCGGCACGGTGATGGTGGCAACCCAGTTCAGCAGCGAACCGGCTTCCGGCAGTTGCACGACGTAGACGCGCGGGAAGTCGTGGCCGGTGATGTACAGGTAGCCGTCTGGCCCCCACGAACCGCCGGAATTGCTCATGATCTCAAAGTTCTGCAGCAGGTCGCGCGGGTACGCCCACTGTTCCAGCACCTGGAACTCGTCGTCCATCTTGACCATCTGCGTGTTGTAGGTGAAGCCATACGGGGTCTGCTGGCCGCGCTGGATGCGGTCATAGTTGGCGAAGGTACCCCACCAGTAGCCATCGTAGCGATCCAGCCAGGTGAACGAACCGAGCTGAATGCCGAAGCTGAAGGTATCGACGTGTTCCATCGTTTCGGTGTCCCACACCTCCACCGAGCTGGTCATCGGCCACTCCGGCCAGTTCGAGTGCGAAGCGTACAGCAGGCCAACGACGACGACGCCGCTGTCCAGGTGCAGAATGAGACCCTCTTCTTCGCCGTCCCACTGCGCGACGCGCTCGCCAGTTTCCTTGTCATGCTTCGAGATGCGCGAGTTGGTCACCGCGTAAAAGTAGTTGGCATCAACGGCCACGCCCTGGTTGGCGTCCTCGGAGTCGAACAGCGCCATCGTCTCGGCTTCGATCACCGGGCGATCCTGAGCGATCAATGCAGCCGGCGCGATCACCAGCAGCAGGGCAACAAACAGCAGCAGCTTACGCATAGCAAATTCCCCGTGTGTATTGAAAAAATGGGTGATGTGGTCGGCAAACGGCGCACCATCTGCCGACGCGCCCGAACATACCCCAGGCCGTCGGCAGTTCAGTTAACCGACGGCGCAAATCTGGTTAACGGCCCATCAAGGTATGCCTGTAGGAGCATAGGCCGTCGTGGGTGAGCGGATTCAAACAACCTACGCATCCATGCAGGCACAATTCCGGTACAATGTTGCTCGTGAAGATCTTGTGAAGGCGATACGACTTGCGAAAAGGGGACACGTGATGCGAATGCAGCGAAAAGCGGTGCAGCGCAACCTGGGCTGGCTGCTCATGGGGTTGAGCGCTTTGGGCCTGATGGTGGGCGTGGGCGGTGTGGGTGCGCAGGATGCCGCCACCGAAATGCTTGTCTATGGTGAGGCGGTGTTGGGCAGCCTGGAAGCTGACGGCGAAGCCGTCTACCGCTTTGAGGGCGGGCTGGACGATGTGGTGATCGTGCATGTCACCGGGGTGACGCCCGGCCTGAACCCGACGGTGGCGCTGCGTACCGCGGCGGGCGACCTGCTCACGCGCGGGGCGGGCGATCCGCTGCTGCTGCCGGGCGGCAACGCCGCGTATATCTCATTCCGGCTGCCGCAGCCAGCGGTTTACACAGTCGCTATCAACGGCGCGGGCGCGGGCGAGTTTCTGCTCCGGCTGGGTGCCCGCCGCGCCGACGATGTCACGCCGGTGCTGGCCGATTCGGACGTGACGCTCATCGACATCCCGCCGGGCGGTGCAAGCGCGCTGGTGCGCTTCGATACCCGCCCCGACGCGCTGACACGCATTCAAATCAGCGCCGATACGCCCGGCTTTGATGTGATCGCGCAGGTCTACGACGCCAGCGGGCGGCTGGTCACGTTTGCGCGCGGCAGCGTACTCGCCACCGAGATCACCCTGCCGCCGGGCGACAGCCGCTATGACATCCTGCTCACCGCCGCCAACCCGACGGCCTCCGGTGTGGTGCGCATCGGTCGCGCAGAGGATGCCGACGCCGTGCAAGCGACCGCGACCGCTCAGCGAGCGCAGATCGACGCGACCGCCACGACCCTCGCCGAAACGGTGATCGCCGAAACGGCCACTGCCGCCACCGCGACCGCCGTCGAATTGAATGTCGTGGAGACCTTCGCTGCCGAAACCGCGCAGGCGCTGGCGGCCAACATGAGTACCGCCACCGCCGAAGCCGCCGTCTTCGAGACGGCGACCGCCATCGCGCTCAACGCGGCGGCAGGCACGGCTGAGCCGACCCCGCCGCCGCTGGGGGTTTTCCCGTCGCCCACGCTGTCGGCGGCGCAGGCGGGCGAACAGTGCCGCGTGAGCACCGACACCGGCGCGGTCAATATTCGCAGCGGCCCGGATCAAGCCTTCCCGCCGATCAGCTCGTTGATCCCCGGCACGACGCTGGATGTGGTCGGGCGCAACGCCGACAGCTCGTGGTACGTTGTGCGCCTGGGCGATGAAGTGGGCGGCTGGGTCTCGGCGAGCGTGACCTTCCTGGTCGGCAATTGCACAGCGCTGCCGGTGATGACCTCCAACGCGACCATTCCGCCTGTCCCGCCGACGCCGCTCCCGACGGATACCCCAACCGACATCCCGACTATCACGCCCACCGCGGTGCCGCCCACCAACACCCCAACCGACATGCCGACCGGCGCGCCCACCGAAACCCTGATGCCGACGCTGACGGCGACCGCCACAGCGACGGTCGAGCCGCCCACCCCCATCGAATCGCCGACGCCCGGCCCTTCGCCCACACCGCTGCCGACCGCGCCGCCGGATGGGGCGCTGCTGCAAGGGGCAGCGCTCACCGCCAACAGCCACGAATTCACGGAGCAGATCTCGTTCCCGCAGGGCGATACGACCGATTTGATCAATTTTCAGTTTCAGCCGGGGCAGGGCGTCGCAACGGGATCGTACCGTTTCACGCTGATGTGCAGCGGCGTGGGCGCGGAGATGGTCGTGTGGGAGATCGTCGAACAGCCCAGCGATCAACCGCCGCCCACCGCCGACGCAACAGCGGCAGCCAGCGAACCGCTGCGCTGCGACGACGCCGCGACGGTGACCTTCGGCCCCGATCTCGACCGTATCGATCTGCGCGTCGATCTGTCGCAGAGCACGACGCCAGCCTTCATCCGCTACACCATCGAGGCGCGGCGCGTCAACTGAGGCGGTTGGCAGCCCGCCCCGTTCCGGCTGATCAAGGGTTGGGGCGTACCGCCCTGATCAGCCCGCGCGGCGGGCGCTGTAGATCACCAGTGCGCCGATGTTGTGCAGCCACTGCCAGCGATCCGCCCGGCGCACGATCCCGTCACTGATGCGGATCGTGCGGGCATCGCGGATCAGCCGCAGGCCGAAGGGGTGCAGCGGGCCAAACGCCAGCGCCTGATACGTGACCTCGCGCCAGCCCGCCGCCCGCAGATGATCCGCGTAGCGCGGCGGGATCACCGACCGCCCGAAGCGCAGCACGTGCGCCGGCTTGATCGGGCGTCCGGTCAAGCGGCGGGCTACATTGCCCAGCCGCCGCGTCGGGACGCGCAGCCGCGTGCTGTTGAGCAAAATCGGGGCGGAGGCGGGCAGCGCGACCCAGACATCCACACCGACGAGGTTGGCGACCGTCGCCAGCAGCCGCCCGCCGGGTTTGAGCACCCGCCAGATCTCGGCCAGCGCCGGGCCGTCGTCACGCAGATTGCTGAGCAAGCCGAGCGCGATCACGACCTCCGCCGAGGCGCTGGCATACGGCAGCCGATCCGCCGCCGCGACGGTGAAATCGACGGCGATCCCCGTCGGTTCAGCCGTCGCCCGTGCGCGTTCGATCATCCGGGGCGCGCTATCGACGCCGCTGACGGTGTAACCGCGCTCAGCGAGGGCCAGCGCCGTGACCCCGGCCCCGCAGCCCACATCGATCACGCGCTGCACGCGATCCGTTGCAGCCAGCGCCGCGATCTGATCGAGGATGTGGTGGTGGGCCGTGCGCAGGCTGTAGCCGGTGAACGTCGCGGCGAAGTCATCGTCGTAAATGCGCTGCCAGTAGTCGCTCGCGGCGTCGAAGTGGCGGCGCGTGATGTCCTGTTCGGTGGTTCGGGCGTTCGCCGGGTCGGTCAAGCGTCGTCCGGCGGCGTCGGCTGCGTGGGCGCTTTGACCCCCGCCCGCCCAAAATCGCCCGGCTGGATCTCCTGAAAGATCACCAGCACATCTTCGCGTTTGGCGTTGCCCTGCGCGACGAGCGTCTCGGTGATGTCGCTGATCACGGCGGCTTTTTGATCGTCGCTGCGGCCCGGCGACCAGTAAATGATCACAGTTGGCATCGGGTTAGGCGTCCTCTGTTGGTAGTGGTGGCGCTTGCATGATTTCCAGCGTGATGTCGTCGGGATCGAGGAAGTAGCAGGTATAGCCCCCCTGGTTGATCCCGGCGGTGATGGCGTTCGGCGCAGATTTAAAGCGCACGCCCAGCGCGGTCATGCGTTCGTATTCGGCGAAGATGTCATCGACCTGGAAAGCCATATGCGCCGAGCCGGGGCGGCAGGTGGCGGTATCGGTCGGCGCGCAGTCCGGGTTGACGTACTCGACGAGTTCCAGCATGTGGCCGGAACGCGGCGAGTCGAAGCCATCGATGGCGAGCTGCGCCACCTTGAGGTGGGCGTTCTCATAGCCAACCAGCTTCGCGGTGTATTCGTTGGCCTGTTCTTGCGTATGCACCAGCTTCATGCCCAACACGCCGCCGTAAAAATCGATGGCGCGCTCAATATCGGAGACGGTGAAGCTGAAATGCCAGTAAGCGAGCAGTGACATGGTGATCTCTTTTCGTGTGGGTAGTCGATTGCCAAGCCGGGGTTAGCCCTTGACCGCGCCGAACGTCAGGCCGCGCACCAGGTTGCGCTGCGTGAGGATCACGAAGACGATGGCCGGGATCATCATCAGCACGCTCATAGCGCACATGCCGCGCCAATCGAACGTGAACTGCTCGGTGAACGAGAACAGCCCCGGCGGGAACGTCCGCGCGCTGACGCTGCGGGTGACCACGTTGGCGATCTGAAATTCGTTCCATGACGCCAGAAACGCGAAGATCCCCGCTGTGGTCAGGCCGGGCACCGCCAGCGGCAAATTCACGCGCCAGAACGCCTGCCAGTAGCTGCACCCATCGATGTAGGCCGCTTCGGTGAGGTCATACGGAATCTGCCGGAAGAAGCCGTCCATCAGCCAGACGGTGAACGGGATGTTGATCGCCACATAGACGAACGCCAGCCCCACGACGTTGTTCACCAGCCCCAGCCGCACAAACAGCAAGAACAGTGGCAGGCTCAGCGCGACGCCGGGAATCGAGCGCGAGAACATGATCGCCAGGAAGGCGGCGGTGTGAAAGCGGAAGCGGAAGCGCGCGAAGGCATACCCGGCCAGCGTGCCGGCGATGAGCGAAACGACGGTGCTCGTGGCGGCGACGAACAGCGAGTTCGCCAGGTAGCTTTCGACTGGCACGCGCTGCCGCACATCCGGGTTGAGGCCGAACATCGTCTCGAAGGCGTCGAGCGTCAGCTCACGCGGAATGATCACCGGGGGTGAGGCGTTGATCTCGGCGGCGGGGCGGAAGGCCGTCAGCACGATCCACACAGCGGGCAGCGCCAGCGCGATCAGCACGACCCAGGCGAGCAGATTCGTCAGCGTGATGTTCAGGCGACGGTACGGCGTCACCGGTGATGTCGTCATTATTGCACAATCCTCACTGCACAATTCTGGCTTTGACCAGTTGCCGGAAGAAATACACGGTGAACGCCAGCGAGATGAACACCGTGATCAGGGCCATCGCGCTGCCTAACCCAAACTGATTGCTCTCAATCGCCAACCGGGTGACATACGTCCAAATGAGTTCGGTGCGGTGGGCGGGGCCGCCGTCCGTCATGATGCGCACAATGTCGAAGGCGCGCGCCACATCCAACGAGCGGATCGTCAGGGCGATGAAGGTGAACGGCGCCAGCATCGGGAAGGTGATGCGCACAAACTTCTGCCAGCCAGACGCGCCATCGACATCGGCGGCCTCGAAGACTTCGTGCGGCAGCGAGAGCGTGCCTGCCAGCAGAATGATCGTCGTGACGGGCAGGTTCATCCAGATCGTGGCGGTCATGATCGAGATCATGCCCAGCGGCTCATCGACCAGCCAGGCGATGGGTTCCTGAATCAGGCCGATGCTGAGCAGGATGTTGTTCACCAGCCCGGCCTGCGCGTTGAAGAACCAGCGAAACTGAAAGCCGACCAGAATCGGGGCGAACATCATCGGGATCATCAGCAGCGTGCGCAGAATGCTCTGCCCGACGGTCACCCGCGCCAACAACTGCGATAGGCCCAGCGCCAGCACGTACTCCAGGTTGACCGTCACGGCCAGAAAGATGATCGTGTTGAGCAGCGCGTCACGAAACACTGGGTCGTTGACCAGCGTGATGTAATTGCCGAAGGGGTTCGCCAGGTCAATAGCCAGGGTATCGGGGCGCAGCAGGTTATACGGCGTCAGGCTGACGTAGACCGAATACAGCAGCGGGAACCCGGTGACGACCACGATCAGCACAAAGCTGGGGATGATCATCAACACCGGGAACCAGCGCGGCCCGATCCGGCCTCGGCGCGGGACGGGTTGGCCGCTCAGTTCAGCGGGCGGCAGGGACGTGGTTTGTGTAGACAATAGACAAGCTCCGGGCGCGGCGGGCGCGGTGTCCGTATGCGTGTACGGGGGGCGAGTGCCAGGCACCCGCCCTTGTCGAATCTGTCGAGTGTGGCCGGCTTAGTCGTAGTAGCCCGCCGCCGCCAACCGTTCACGGGTGGCCGCCGCCGCTTGATCCAGCCCAGCCTGCGGTTCCAGGTCGCCCAGCATGATCCCCTGCATGATTGGGTAGAAGATGTTCGAGAACTCGATCCATTCCGCGATCAGCGGCGGGGTGCGGAAGTCGTCGCTGATCTGGGTGCGGGCGACTTCGAGGCGCACTTGATCCAGCGGCACATCCGAGGCCGATGCTTCGTCGATCAGGCGCGCCCACACATCGTCACGGACGGGCAGGAAGCCGAGCAGCGCTTCTTCATACGCGACGCGCTCCGAGGTCAGGAAGCGGATGAGTTCGGCGGCGGCGTCCTTGTTCTGCGCCGCGACCGGGATCGAGAAGGCGTGCGCCCCGGCCCAACCGGTCGGGCGGGCACCGGCGTTATCAAAGCCGTTGAAGCCGCGTGTCAGGCTGAAGTTGCCAGCGACCGCCGGGCACGATTCGGGGTCCTGGAAGTAGCTGTACCAGCCGTACCATTCCAGCTTGACGGCCACATCGCCGTTGCAGAAGTTCTGAGCGTCACCGTCCCACAGCAGAGCGGTGGTATCCGGCGCGATGATGCCGTCGACGTAC
The DNA here is from genome assembly GCA_010092805.1 of Chloroflexota bacterium. GTDB lineage: Bacteria > Chloroflexota > Anaerolineae > Aggregatilineales > Phototrophicaceae > Flexifilum. Next base: position 7,350 of record JAADYY010000260.1, read on the forward strand.
CAATTGCGCAGCAGCGTCGCCACTTCCACGCCGATCTCGTTGTTGAAGGTCGGCTCGAAGTTTTCGTCAAACAGCGCGCCGCCGCTGGAGAACAGCAGTTCGTAAAAACGCCCGGTCAGGGCTTCTTCGGTGCCCGCCATGCCATAGCCGAAGGTGCTGTGGCCGTTTTCGACGAAGAACCGCGCCTGACGATCAACCTGCGCGAGGCTGGTGGGGACGACGAGTGCTTCGCCCGTCGCTTCCATGTAGGCGGCCTGGATGTCGGCGTCTTCGTACAGATCGGTGCGGTAGTGCAGGGCGGCAACATCGGCGTGACGCGGGATGAGCTGCAAATTGCCGTCGATGGTCGCCGCTTCGATGATCGCCGGGCTGAAGACGGCCAGTTCTTCGTCGGTGAAGTATTGGTTCAACGGCTCCACGAAACCGACGTACTGCGCCATGAAGCTGGTGTGATTCCACGACACGTCGTAATCGACCGCGCCGACGGCGAAATCGGTCTTCAGCTTCTGGTCGATGGCGAAGCCGTCCAGCAGCGCCACGATCTCGACGGTCGCGCCGGTCGCTTCCTCAAACACCGAAATCGAGTCGTACATCGCTTCGTACTGGCCGCCGCCAATCGTCGCCATACGAATCGTCACGCCGCTCAGGTCGGCATCCAGCCCCGCGTACTGCGGCGCGTCATCCTGCGCCGTCACCAAACCGCCGAAACTAAACGCGGCCAGCATGATCACACTGAAGACAATCAGTAGTTTACGCATTGCAAAACATCTCCTTGAGTTTCAAGTCGCCAAACGCTATTTTGTCGATTTGCTTTCAACAGATTTCCGGATGATTCATCGAACGATTTACTTGTTGGTCGTCGGGCGTATGCGCATCACCTCCTTTGGCATCACCTCCTTTGCAATCGGGCACTTGATCGTTGCGGGATTCAGGCCACATCTTCGGGTTTGATCAACCCGGTGCGCGGGTAGTGATAATCGCGGGTTTGGCGCTCATCCTTGTAGACGTACCACACGCACGGCGCAGCGTGATCCAGCGTGTGATCGAGCGGGCGCAGCGGGTGGCCGCGCTGGCGACCGGGCAGCCACTCCATGGCAATGGTGCAGTGTGAGCAGTACCAGTGGACGCCGGTTTTCTGCCACGTCCACAGATGCGGTTCGCGGTTGGTGCCATGTTCCGTGATCGGGTAGGGGCCGCGCCCGGTTTCGGGGTCGCCGCGCCGCAGCACACCGCCGCTGCCGCACGGGTCAAAGCTGATGACGAAGCGGTCGTCCTCCTCGCGCACCTGCACATCGCCGCGCCGCCGCGCCCCGCTGAAGTGCCCGCCGCGCATCCCTTCGACGGTGAGCGCCACTTTCTCCCAGGGCGTCATCTGATCCCAGGCGGCATAACGATCCCCCCAGATCGATTGGTGCGTGTGCAGGATCGTCTCCAGCACCGACTCTTCGCCCCAGGTCGCGGCGCAGTACGACAGCAGATCCTGCACCCAGGCGACCAGCAGCTCATGCGGGTTTTTGAATTCCAGCCGCATTTTGTCGAGCCAATCAACCGCCGCCGCACGATCCCCGGCGGCCAGCGACTCTAAGCAGCGGTCACGTGGCGCGGTGCCGAGTGCCGCCGTCTTGAGCACGCGGACAATCGCGCCCGCCGCCGCTGTATCCTGCCCGGCGTCCGCGCCCGATTTTTCGACGATGAAGCGGATGATGTCCTCAATCCACGTCGTCATGATCGTGTGCATGATCTGCATTTCGCGCAGGAAATAGTTGATCAGCGTGACGGCTTCTTCGTCGCGCCCGGCCTGGATCGCATCTTCGGCCAGCGTCTGCGACGAGGTGCCGATGGTGTCGATGTCATCGAGGCGCAGTTCCCGCCCGATGGCCTGCGAGTGTGCGTAGTTGATGGGCATGGCTCAACCTCCCAGTTCGCGGCGGATCAGCTCGGTGCCCGCCACCATCGCTTTGAGTTTTTCGCGGCCCACCCAGCGCGCCGTCATGCTGAAGCCGCAGTCCGCGCTGATCCATAGGCGCTGCGCGTCGTTGTGCTTGAGCAGATCGCGGATGCGCTCGACGACGATCTCCGGCGTCTCGACGGCCCGCGCCTTCACATCGATCACGCCCGCCGCCAAAAACTGATCGTCGCGGGCGTGCTGCGCGAAAATATCGGCCTGCCACATGCCCCGGTTGGCGAACTCCAGGTGCAGAATATCCGCTTTGAGTCGCTGGAAGATCGGCGCGATGTGCCCGTAAGTGCGGTGCGCGACCGCCGGGCGGCCCATGAAATTGCCGAAGCAGATGTGCAG
>JAADYY010000261.1 GCA_010092805.1 Chloroflexota bacterium
ATCATGCCGCTGACAACTGCCAGCGATTGTACCAGTTCCGCGCCGATAGCGGTGCGCAGCGACTCGCGGCTTGGATTGTGCTGGGCGTCTGGCTCAATTCTCAATCAATGCACATGCTGCACGCGGGGGCAGCGTGCCAGATTTCATGAGCACAAACGCAGCATAAACCCAAATTGGCATGAGTCTTGCATCGAAATTAAGCCGCATATCATCAGAGTTATGTACCATTGATGTCATAACCAACAAATTAACGTCACCAGGATTAACGGAATAACTCCAGGGGGAAGTCATTATGGGTCTGATGAATTCGTCAAGTGTATCGCGGGTTGTGCTCAAGCCAGTATCATCACCACCGGAGCGCAGGCCACGCCGCACTCCGGACGACGCGCTGGTCGAAAGCCTGACCGAACATCTCGTCGATCAACTGGAGGCGCGGCAGCCCAGCCTGCGCGGCGCGTTTGTGCGGTTGGCGCGCTGCTATCACAGCGATGCGCCCGCCCTCGGCTATGGGGTGCGCGGCATGGACGCGACCAGCGGCAGCCTGCGCTTCGATTTCGCCGTCTTCGTCGTCACCGATGACACCCCACTCCACATCATTTACGAGCACGTCGAGCGGCATTTGCTGGCCGGGGCCAGCCTCATCTGGGTGCTCAACCCGCGCATGTGCCAGGTGATCGTCACGACGCCGACGCAAACCCAGGATTTTGGGATGGATGGTATACTGGATGGCGGTGAGGTGCTCGCCGACCTGGCGCTGCCGGTGCGGGACATCTTCGCCGCGTCATCGTAAGCCGAGTAGAAAAGTCAGGGATGCTGACCGTCGCGGAAGCGTTGCAGTTTGACGAGTTTGCAGAGGCGACTGTCGTTGCCGGGAAAGCGGGCCTCAAGCGCCGCATCTCCTGGCTGCACGTCGTCGGTGTCCCGGATGCAGCAGATTGGATCAACGGGGGGGAGTTGGTGCTCACCACACCCCTCAACATCCCCGCCGATCCAGACGCGCGCTGCGCGTATCTGCAAGCCCTGGCCGATAAAGGCGTGGCCGCGCTGGTGCTGGCGACTGGGCGTTATATCGACCACATCCCCGATTACATGTGCGCGGTCGCGGAGCGTAACGCCTTCCCGCTGATCGCCATTCCGTTTCAAGCCCGCTTTGTCGATCTGGCGCGGGCGGTTAACCAGTACATCAGCCAGGAAAATATGACGCTCATCGAGCGCGCGCTGCACATTCACCAGGTGCTGACGCAGCTCGTGCTCGACGGCGGCGACCTGGAGCGGTTGGCGCGCACGCTGGCCGAACTGATCGGCCAATCGGTCAGCATCGAAAATGAGCGCTTCGAGGCGCTGGCGAGCCACAATCTGGCCGTGTACGATGAAGCGCGCCGCTACACCCTCAGCGAAGGCCGCACCGACCCCCGGCTGGTGGAGGCGCTGGAAACCCGCGACATGCTCGGCCAAATCCGCCGTACACTGCGCCCAGTACACATCCCGCAGATGGCCGATGTGGGCCTGGAAATGGAACGCATCCTCGCGCCGATTGTGGTGCATGGCGCGATTTACGGCTTTGTGTGGATCATCGCCGACGACCGCCCGCTGACCGAACTGGATCAACTCGCCATCGAGAGCGGCGCGACGATTGCCGCGCTGCTGCTGCTGCACCAAGAGGCGATCCAGAACGCCGAAGCTTCGGTGAAGGGCGGGCTGATCTCGCAGCTCATTCAGGCGGACGCCGCGCGCGAAGCCGTGCTCGCCGATCAAGCGCTGCGCTACGGCCTGGATCTGACGGCGTCGTATCTGCTGCTGCTAGTGGAGCATGTCGAGGCGAAGTCGAACCGCAGTTCGCAGGCACTGCTGCAGCGCTACCACCGCATCGACCGTGCGCTGACGGGGCAGAGCTGGCCGGTGGTGGTTGGGCAGTTTGCGGGGAAAGTGGTGGTGCTGGCGCAGTCGAACGCCGATACAGACGCCATCGCCGAGCGGATTCAGGCGGCGTGCCAACCCCACATCGGGCGCATCGGCGTGAGCGCCATTCAGCGCGGCGCGCGGCATGTGGGCGCGGCGTATGGTCAGGCGCAGGACGCGCTGGTCATTGCGCGGCGGCTGCGCGATCCGCGCCCGGTGACTCGCTTCGATGACCTGGGCTATATGCACACACTCTACCGCGCTGGAGGGGCGAGTTTGCAGACCAATCCGTTTGTGCCGGTGCTGCGGCGGCTCTACGACGAGCAGCAGGCGGATCTGTTCAACACGCTGGAAGTGTACCTGGACGCGGGCGGCAACGGCGTGCAAACCGCCGAGCGTCTGTGCATCCATCGGAGCACGCTCAACTACCGCCTGACGCGCATCGCCGAGATTTGCAGCGTCGATCTCAGCGACCCGCAGGCGCGCACCAACCTGCAAATCGCGCTCAAGCTGCTGCGGCTGTTCGAAGTCCCCGGCGAATAACGCCCGCGCCACACCCCATGAACGATCTGCTGTGCACCAGCGCTTTCATCAGATAATGACAAAGGTGACGCACGAAGCGATTATCGCCTTGCAACGGCAACAGACGCTTGATCGGGTTGATTCTGCTGCCGGATCGGTGCGATAATAGGCGTATTGTGTCAGAGCATCGAAGATCGATTAGATCAAACAGATCGAATGCATCAGCGGCGGGATGATGACCTGGATCCCAAGCGAACTGTACCTGCAAATCCTTGAGCACATGCCGATTGCGTGCGTGGATGCCGCGATCATCGCGGGCGGCGCGGCCCTGCTCATCCAGCGCAAAAATCCGCCGGCGCAGCACGCCTGGTGGCTGCCTGGTGGGCGTGTGCTCAAGGGCGAGCTGATGCACGAAGCCGCCGCCCGCAAAGCGCGCGAAGAAGTCGGCATCGCCTGCCAGGTTGGGCCAATCATTCACACGGCTGAGACGATTTTTCCAGACGGCCCGCACGGCATCAACGTCCACACGATCAACAGTTGCTTCTTGCTGCATCCCGTTGATGATCGCATTGATCTGCGCATCGACGATCATCACATCGATCATCGCTGGGTCAGCGCCGTCCCAGATGGGCTGCACCCATATGTAACGCGCTGTTTGCTGGCGGCGGGCCTGCCGC
>JAADYY010000262.1 GCA_010092805.1 Chloroflexota bacterium
CCGCTGGATCAGATTCAGTATGTGCTGGGGTTGATGACCGATACGCTGCCCGTCGATCTGGCGTGCCTGTATTTCACGCAGTTGCGCGAGACCGTGATCGCCGATGCGACGTGTTGGGTGAGCGACGCGACTCGCGGTGATGTGCAGCGCTTTCTGCGCGACGAGGCCGAGATCCTCGACCCGGAGCACTATGTGTGCAGGCTCGAAGCCGACGACATGGAAGGGCTGCCGTATCGATCTGGCGTGATCTTTCCGCTGTCGATGCACGGGCAAATCGGCGGGCTGTTGACGCTGTTGTGCGAAGAGGTCATCGAATACACCCCGGAACACCTCGCCAAGCTGGAGATGCCCGTCGCGCTGATGCTGACGATCCTGGAGCGCTGCCGCTTGCAAGGGCTGCTTGACCAGAATTTGACAACCGCGCGCTCGATTCTGGTGACGGCGGAAGCCATCGCCGACAGCCCCTCGCCGCAGCAGATCGTCAACATTTTGCACGCGCATCTCTTCGAGCCGCATATCTCAAGCTGCGCGATGCTGCTCTACGGCCCGCGCGATGTCGAGCACCCCAACAGCCCGTTTGAGTATCTGGAGATTGCCGGGTCGTGGTCGAAGCGCGTCGGCAGCGGCGTCGGGCGCGGGATCAAGCTGTATTTGAAAGACTATCCCGAACTGCTGCAGCAGCTTGACGAGCACAAAATCCTGGTGTTTCACAATGTGGACGGCATCCGCAACCGCTTCGACCCGCTGATTCGCGGGTTCTTCCGCGCCGAGCGGGTGCGCTCGATGACCATGTTGGCGCTGCAATCGGCGGAACGACAGCTTGGGGTGATCGTGATCGCGACGGATAAGGTACACGAATTCAGCCCTGCCGAACTCGACAGCTACCGCACGGTGAGCGAATTTCTGGCGATCAGCGCTGTGGCGCAGATTTTGCAGCAGCAGCATGATTATGTGCAGCAGGGGCGCGCCGCCCTGCTCGACGCGGTGACCGACGGGGTGGTGATGGTGGTGCCGCGCGGTCTGGGCGGGCATGTGCTGACGGTCAACCAGCGCTTCACGAACCTGTTCGATGTCTCGGAGCCGCAGGTGCAGGGGTTGTCGCTGCCCGCCCTGCTCGCGGTGATGCAGATTCCGGAGGACACGCGCAAGTGTCTGCGCGAAGAGTGGCTGAGCACCCCCGTCCGCGACCCGGCGATGCGGCGCGGCGAGTTCTCCATGATCCACAGCGACGGGCATCCGGTCGAGGTGGCCTGGTACAGCGCCCCGGTCTACCAGGACGGGATTGTGCTGGGGCGCATCTACATTTTCCATGATGCCACCGCCGAACACACCGCCAAACGGCTGCGCGCGGCGTTCCTCTCGCGGATCTCGCATGAGCTGCGCACGCCGCTCACCTCGATTCGCGGCTTCGCGGAATTCATCCTCGAAGCGACCGGTGATCAACTGCCGGATTTGGCGCGCGAATACACCGAGATCATCCTCGACAGCGCCAAACACCTCAACCGCGTCTTCACCGACATGATCGAGATCACCCGCGCCGACGCCGGGGAGATCAAGCTGAACAAGGGCGAAGCCCACCTGCCCGACATCATCATCAACGGGGTGGCGCGCATGGAACTGCGCTATAAGGCGCGCAGCCAGCAGGTGATCATGGAGTTGGACGATGATCTGCCGACCGTCGAAGTGGATGTGGACCGGATGCTGCAAGTGATGACCAACCTGCTGACGAATGCGATCAAGTATTCGCCAGAGGGCGGCAAGATCCATGTGACGACGACCTACATCGGCAGCGACACGGATTTGCCGAAGAGCGCGCCGCCGGATGTGATGCTGCCCGCGATTCTGGTGAAGATTGTTGATGAGGGGGGCGGGCTGACGGCTGAGGAAGCCGAAAAAGTCTTCCTGCCGTTCTTCCGCACCGATGCCGCCCACGCGCAGAAAGCCGAGGGCGTCGGGTTGGGGTTGGCCGTGACGCGCAGCATCGTTGAGGTGCATCGCGGCAAAATTTGGGCGGAACCGAAGCGGCGCGGCAAAGGCGGCTGTTTCCTGTTCACTGTGCCGACTGTCCGCAATGGCATGGGCGCAGCGGCCACAGAGCACTGATCGGTTCACGCAGCCGGTGGCTGCCAATTGCTTAATCTGTGGGAATCGACAAGGCGCAGACTTGATTGAACGAAAGTCTGCGCCTTGTGCTTGAGCGTGCGGGGCGGTTAATCGTTCGGCTTGAGCACCTCGCGCGGCTTGCTGCCTTCGGTCGGGGGGCCGATGATGCCGCGTTCCTCCATCAAATCGATGAGGCGTGACGCGCGGTTGTAGCCAATGCGCAGCCGCCGCTGCAGCAGCGACACCGACGCTTTGTTCGACTGCCGCACCAGCTCAACGGCGCGCAGGTACAGCGAATCCTCATCATCGCCGGCGTCGTCGTTATCGTTATCGTCGGCATCCCCATCGTCTAACGCTGCTGTTGGGCGGGCGCGCGGCGCGTCGTCACTTTCCCACATCGCTGCTGGCTGCCGGCTGCCGTTCCCATTGCCGGAGCGTCGTGGCGCGGCTTCCTCGCGCGGTGCGGGCGTTTCATCTTCATCGCTCGCTTCCAGGTCAAGCGCACGCATCGACGTGACGACTTCTGCTGTGCCCAGTTGCGCCCGCCAGTAGCGGGTGATGTTGTTGCTCTCCGTGTCGGAAACATACGCGCCCTGCAACCGCACCGGCGCGGGCGCATCACCGCTCATGTAGAGCATGTCACCACGCCCAAGCAGGCGTTCCGCGCCCGGCTGGTCAAGGATCACGCGGCTTTCGACGTTGCCCGTCACCGCGAAAGCGATCCGCGC
>JAADYY010000263.1 GCA_010092805.1 Chloroflexota bacterium
GATCAACTACTGGTTTTTCAAACGCCCATCGGACGCCGAGATCGGGCAGTCGTGGTACTACTTCCGCATGGCCGAGCCAGATTTCACGCCGCTGCCCATTTATGACGCCATGCGCGAACACACCCGCAGCGCAACGCCGACACTCTACCCCGGCGTCCATCAGGCCGATCACTGGGCGATCACAGCGGTTGATCCGCAGCCGCTCACCGATTCTGACGCGCAGCTCGGCGACGCGCTGGGCCTCAGCGCCGCGACCTTCACCGCACACGGCACCGATCTCTGGCTGCGCTGGGCGGGGGATGGGCCGCTGGCCGTCACGATTGGCGATCAAGCCGCCACTTACACGGCGGAGTCCGCTGGCTGGCACACGGCGATCATCCACCGCTCGACGCTGCCGCAAACGATCAGCGTGCGGATCGAGTCAGCGGAGTCGGCGGCACCGTTCCGGCTCGACAGCGTGACCGTCGCGGATCGCGCTGGGCAGAACGTGTTCCCGCTGGCCGCCGCGCTGATCCTGGGCGGCGTGTTCGTCGAGGTCACCTTGATCCTCGCGCTGATCGCCCGCCGCCGTCAGCGATGACCCGCGCGCGCTGGAGTCTGCTCGCCGCCGGGATCGTCGTGCTCGTGGCGGCGATCCTGCGGCTGCATCTGCTGGGCGCGCAGTCGCTGTGGCACGACGAGGGCAACTCGGTGGTGCAGGCGGCGCGCTCCTTCAGCGAGATCGCCGCCAACGCCGCCCGCGACATCCACCCGCCCGGTTACTACTGGCTGCTGATGATCTGGCGGGGGCTGAGCGGCGAGTCGGAATTTGCGCTGCGGGCGCTCTCGGCGCTGGCGAGCATCAGCACCGTCGCGCTGACCTACGCTATCGGGCGGCGGCTGTTTGGCCCGCTCGCCGGGATCGTGGCGGCGCTGATCGCGGCGCTCAACACGTTCAACATTTATTACGCGCAGGAAGCCCGTATGTACGCGCTGCTGGCGCTGTGGGCCGCTGGATCGCTGTGGGCGCTGGTGAATCTGCTGACGACGCGGCGGTTTGTGTGGCGCTGGGCGGCATTCGCAGCGATCTGCACGGCGGCGGGGTTGTGGACGCACTACGGCTTCCCGCTGACGATGCTGGCAGGCGGCGTGATCGTCGTGATCTGGGCGATTCAACCGGGCGCGCCGCGCCGCCCCACCCGGCTGATCGCGTACACCGCTGCTAACCTCGCCGCGCTGATCGCGTTTCTGCCCTGGCTGCCGACCGCCTGGGCGCAGATCAGCGGCTGGCCGAACCCCGCCCCGCCCGAAGCGGCCACCGCCCTGATCGCGCTGGCGCAAACGTTGATCTTCGGGATCACGCGGGCGGACGGGCTGAGTATCGCCGCGCTGCTGCTGATCTTCGGGCTGGTCAGCCGGGCGCGCTGGTGGCGGGCGAGCGCCGCGCCGATCTGGTTCGTCGTCCCGGCGGCGCTCTTCGTGATCATCGGGCTGGCGCTGGACGATCTCAAGTCGCTGCTGCCCGCGCAGATTGGTGTGGCGCTGTGGTTGGGGCGCGGCGTCTGGATTCTGACGACGCTGCGGCTGCGCGTCGGCGGGGCGCTGATCCCGCGTGCGGTGGCGCTGCTCAGCGCGGCCTGGCTGATCGCTGCGCTGGCGGGCGGGCTGCCGGCGCTTTATCACGACCCGGCCCATCAGCGCGCCGATTACCGCGCCCTCGCGGCGGACATCACGGCGGCGCTGCGCCCCGGCGACGCGGTGATCCTCAACGCGCCGAATCAGATCGAGGTGTTCGCCTATTACTTCGACGCCGCCGCGCCGATCTATCCGCTGCCGCAGGGGTTGAATCCCGACCCGGCCACCACCCGCGCCGCTGTCGAGGCGATCATCGCGGGGCACGAGCGGGCGTTCGCGGTGTTCTGGGGCGACGCCGAGCGCGACCCGGGGCGGGTTGTCGAGACGACGCTCGACGCCGGGGCGTTTGAGCTGACAGATCGCTGGTACGGCGATGTGCGGCTGAGCCGCTACGTGATGCCCGCCCCGCTGACCGTCGATCTCGCCGTTGATCAGCGGCTGGGCCAGTCGATCCGGCTGATCCGGGCGGCGCTCAACACGACGACGATCACGGCGGGGGATGTGCTGCAACTGCGCTTGACGTGGACGACCGATACCGCGCTCGCTGTGCGCTATAAAGTGTTCGTGCAGCTCCTCGATGCGGGCGGGGTGCTGGTGGCGCAGCGCGACAGCGAACCGGGCGGCGGCCTGGCGCTGACGACGACCTGGACGCCGGGCGCAGCGATCCTCGACAACCATGCGCTGCTCATCCCCCGCGATCTGCCGCCGGGCGACTACGCGCTGATCGTCGGGCTGTACGATCTAAATGATCCATCGGCGGCAGCGGCGCGGCTGACCACCCCCGATGGCGGCGACTTCATCGACGTAGCGACGATTACGGTCGAGTAAACCCGTCCTAATGCTCGGCTCATCTCACGGGATCATAATGTCTGGGTAACGAATTAGCTTAAGTGTTGTTTCAATCCCGCCATCAGCTATGGCGTTGACAAGCAGGGAGGCAAACCAATGACTGTACTCGTAACCGGGGCCGGGGGCTTCGTGGGCAACAACACGGTGCGGCGGCTCGTCGAAATGGGCAAGCCGGTGCGCGCGCTCGTCCGTTCGGAAAGCTCGGCAGAGAAGGCGCGGATGCGGCTGGGCGAACTCGCCGATCAAATCGAGTTTGTGTTTGGCGATGTGCTCGAACGCGAGGACATGAAGCGCGTCACCGAAGGCGCGAGCGCCATCATTCACACCGTCGCCATCGCGCTGGAACAGGGCGGCAACACCTACGAAGACATCAACTATCAGGGCACGATTCATGTGGTGGACGGTGCAGAGGCCAACGGCGTCGAGCGCTTCATCAACATCAGCCAGAACGGTGCCCGCGCCGATCACTTCTCGCGCTTTCTGCGCAGCAAGGGCCGCGCACAGGAATACGTCGCGTCGTCGCGGTTGCAGTGGACGGCCATCCGCCCCTCGGCCATCTTCGGGCCGCAGGACGAGTTCTTCAATGCGTTTGCGCGCCTCATCCGCCTGACGCCCGTTGTCTTCCCGCTGATCGACGGCGGCAAGGCCGAGTTCCAGCCCGTGTCGGTGTACGATGTCGTCGAAGCGACGGTGCGCTGCCTCGATGACGAGAGCACCATCGGGCAGGTGTACGAACTCGGCGGGCCGGAGGTGCTCACGCTCGGCGAGATCGAGCAGCGGGTGCTCGACGCAATGGGCGTCAGCCGCACGATGATCAACGCGCCGGCACCGCTGCTGCGCCCGGCGGTCTTCGTGATGGAGCGGACGCTGCCCGGCACGCCCGTCAGCACGACGCTGCTGGATCTGCTCAAAGAGCCGAACGTCGTGGCGGACAACGCGCTCGTGACCAAGTTCGGCATCGAGCCGCGCCCGTTCAGCGGCGACAACATCACCTATCTGAAGGACGCGACCGCCGGCACCGCCATGCGCCGCTTCCTGACGGGCAAAGCCGTCAACTAACCGCGATTAGGCGGAGCGGTCAGGTCGATGGCCAGACGCGGCAGCTTGCGCCCCGGCCACGTCGTCGAGGCGCTTTCGGCGAATTGCTGTGCGCCCATGCGGACGTAAAAAGCTGCCGCGTTCGGATCGGCATCGACTTCCAGGCGGGTGCAGCCCCACGACCGCGCCGTCTCCAGCGCGTGATCCCATAAGCGCCGCCCGTAACCGCCGCCGATGGCGTCCGGATCAATGAACAGATTCGTCAGTTCGGCGGTCGCTGCGCGGATCTGATCCAGCGAGTAGAAGCCGCACAGCCGACCGCCCGACTCGATCACGATGACGTGTTCGCGCTCGAAAAACGCCGGCCCAAACGTGAAATCGGGGCGGCAGGCGGCCATGAAGTCCGCGCTGTAGCCCCAATGTGCCTTTGAGCGCAGCCCCAGCGCGCCCAGCGCTTCGGCTTCGTCGGGGCGCGCCTGCCGGATCCGGATGAGCGCGTCTTGGTCTTGGTGGGAGCCGACGGTCATGCGCGCCGCTCGATCACAGGTAGCGGGCCAACGACATCCCAATGACCGAGATCGTCA
>JAADYY010000264.1 GCA_010092805.1 Chloroflexota bacterium
CGGCCAGCCTGATCACGCTGGATTGGGCGGGCGACCCGGTGCCGAATCAGGCGGTTGAGGTGAACGTCGTCGAGCGCCGCTGGTCGAGCGTGCAGGAGCAAGATCCGCAGGGGCGCACCGTCTGGACGTATGAAGTCGAAGAGATCCCGGTGACGACGGCCAACATCACCACCGATGCTGATGGGCGCGCCGCGGTCACATTCACACCGCCCAACGGTGGCATCTTCAAGATTCAGGCGCGCACGCGCGATGATGCAGGCAACGAGGTCATCGCGGCGTCGACGATCTGGGCTTCGAGCAGCGAGTATGTGGCGTGGCGGCAGCAGAACAGCAACCGCATCGACTTGATCGCCGATAACGACACCTACGCCATCGGCGACACCGCTGAGATCCTGATCGCGTCGCCGTTCCAGGGTGAGGCGACCGCGCTGATCACGGTGGAGCGCGGCGATGTGCTGAGCCGCGAAGTCGTCACACTCACGAGCAATTCGTTTGTGTACGAACTGCCGATTCTGGACGATTTTGCGCCGAATGTGTACGTCAGCGCGTTCATCGTCAAGGGCGTGGACGCCACCAACCCGGTCGCGGCTTTCCGCATGGGCATGGTGCAGTTCACCGTCGATAACGCGCAGAAAGAGATCACCGTTGAGATCGCGCCCAACGTTGATCAGGCCGGTCCGGGCGATACGGTCGGCTACACAGTGCGCACGACGGATTACACCGGCGCGCCCGTCGTCGCTGAGGTGGGCGTCGGGCTGAGCGATCTTGCGACGCTCACGGTCGCTGAGCCGAACAGCGGCCCGCTGCTGACGCACTTCTACGGCCAGCGCGGCTTGAGCATCCGCACCGCCAGCCCGCTGACGATCAACACAGATCAGTTGACGCAGACGACGCTCGATACGGTCAAGGGCGGCGGCGGCGGCTTCGGCGAAGGCGGCATCTTCGACATCCGCGAGGAGTTCGTCGATACGCCGTACTGGAATCCGGCGGTCGTCACGAACGCGGATGGCGTCGCACAGTTCGAGGTCACACTGCCGGACAACCTGACGACATGGCGGCTGGACGCGCGGGCGGTCACCAGCGGCGCGGACGGGTTGACGCTCGTGGGCCAGGAGACATTTGATCTGCTCAGTACGCGCCCGGTGCTCGTGCGCCCCGTGACGCCGCGTTTCTTCATCGTCGGCGATGAAGTGAGGCTGGCCGCGATTGTCAACAACAACACAGACGAGGATCTGAGCGTTGAGGTAGCGCTGCAAGCGACCGGCGTCACATTCACCGACGCGGCGGCGCAGACGGTGAACATCGGCGCGGGCCAACGCCAGCGCGTCGAGTGGCCAGTGACGGTTGATGCGGTGGAGGCCGTCGATTTGACGTTCTTCGCCAACGCCAACGACGGCGCGTTCACCGACGCCAGTAAGCCGCCGCTCGGTCAGGGCGATGCGCGCTTGCTGCCGGTGTATCGCTACGAAGTGCCGGAGATCGTGGGGACGGCGGGCGTGCTGCGCGACAGCGGCACACGCACCGAGGCGATCCTGCTGCCGGAGCAGTTTGCGGTCACACAGGGCGCGCTGAATGTCAGCCTGGAACCGTCGTTGGCCGCTGCCGCGCTCGACGGGCTGGGCTACCTGGAGGACTTCCCGTATCTGTGCACCGAGCAGACGGTCAGCCGCTTCCTGCCCAACATCATGACGTACCGGGCGTTGGCCGCCGCCGGCCTGGCGGATGCCGAGCTGGAAGCCCAGCTTGAGCGCAACGTTGATTTCGCCTTGCAGCGGCTGTTTGCCCAGCAGAAGGTAGATGGCGGCTGGGGCTGGTATGTGCAAGATCGCAGCAACCCGCTGGTGACTGCCTACGCGCTGATCGGGCTGATCGAGGCGCGCGATCAGGGCTTCGCCGTCAGCGACAGCGTGATCCAGAATGCACAGGGTTACGTCGAGCAGCAGTTTATCGCGCTGCGCCTGGGGGCGGAAACCTGGCGGCTCAACCGACAGACGTTCATGCTGTATGCGCTGGCGCGTTCCGGGCAGGCGGATGTGGCGCGCACCATGACGATGTTCGAAAACCGGGCGGCGCTCGACATCTACGCGCAGGCGTTCCTGGCGCTGACGCTGCACAGCATCGACCCGAACGACGGGCGCATCGACACGCTGCTGTCCGATCTGGCGAATGCGGCGGTCGTCAGCGCGACGGGCACCCATTGGCAAGAAGATCAGCGTGATTTCTTCAACTGGAACACCGACACGCGCACGACAGCTATCGCGCTGGAAGCGCTGGTGACCTTGCGCCCGGAGAGCGCGTTGATCCCGAATGTCGTCCGCTGGCTGATGTCGGCGCGCACGGCGGATGTGTGGGAATCGACACAGGAGACGGCCTGGGCGGTCATGGCGCTGACGGATTGGATGGTCGCCAGCGATGAACTCAACGCCGATTACACCTACGCAGCGGTGGTCAACGGCGCAACCATCGCCACTGGCACGGCGGAGCGCGCCAGCATCCGCGATCAGCAAAGCGTGACGGTCGCCGTCAGCGAACTGCTGACCGATGTCGCCAACGATCTGGTCATCAATCGGGGCGCGGGGCCGGGCGCGCTCTACTACACCGCCCATCTGGATGTCTCGCTGCCTGTGGAAGCGGTCGAGCCACTCAACCGGGGGATCATCATCGAGCGGCGCTATCTCACGCTGGATACGCTGACGGGCGCGGTCGGTCAAACACCCGTCGAAAGCGCGCGCGTCGGCGATACACTGCAAGTGCGCCTGACGATCATCGCGCCTAACGACTTGCACTACGTCCAGATCGAAGATCCGATCCCCGCTGGCGCAGACGCCGTCGATCCCAACCTGGCGATCAGCCAGCAGGTGGGCACGCGGCCCGAAATCGGCGGCAGCAACCCGCTCAGCCGGGGGTGGGGCTGGTGGTGGTTCAGCAACACTGAGTTCCGCGACGAAAAGGTCGTGCTGTCGGCGGAGTACCTGCCAGCGGGCACGTATGAATACGTCTACACGATCCGCGCCGGGCTGCCGGGCGTCTACAACGTGATCCCGCCGACGGGCTACGAGTTCTACTTCCCAGAGGTCTACGGGCGCGGTGCGGGCATGACCTTCACGATTTTGCCGTAATGTGATCGTTGATGTGCGGGCGGGGTGATCAAGTACACCGGATCGCCCCGCTCGCATCCAATCCGTTCGTTTATCAATCCGCTAGATTCTTGAGGGCGACGATTTTGGTCGGCGTGACGCGCACCACCATTTCGCTGGGGTGGGCGTTGCGCTCGCCGTACACCTCCGCGAGTGCGTCGCCCATGTAGCGCCCGCCAATCTGCGTGGCCCAGCGGAGCTTTTCCGCGTAGGTCACGTCCATGATCGTGGCGCTGCCCTCGATCAGGACAAACGAAAACGGCGGCGTCTCCTCGTCCACACTGATCGCCAGGCGCGGATCGCGGTGGATATTTTTCCCCTTCACACTGTCGATCTGCGTCATGAAAATCACATCGTCGCCGTCCATCACGAACCACACCGGGACGACGTGGGGGCGGCCATCGGCGCGCACGGTGGCGAGTTTGCCAGTGCGCGTGCCCGTGCTCATGAAG
>JAADYY010000265.1 GCA_010092805.1 Chloroflexota bacterium
AACTGCTTTTGAAGTCCCTCGCCTAGCCGCAAAGCGGCGGCTGCCGTTGGCACACGGAGCGGGATTTAGGGTGAGGGCCTGATTCGCCAACAACATCCGCTCCATCGCAGATCAACAAATCAGCAGAGCAGCAGAGCAAATGTACAGCTCAGCCGATCAGAAGCCGGGCGGACGCCACGACTGCGGGCTGGGGTGGCTGGCCGGCGGGCGCGCATCAAACGGCGTTTGGCCCGTCAGCACGGCGAAGTCGCCGGGGTCGCTGAGCGTGCCCTGATCCGGGCTTTGCTCGCTCCAGGCCTGCACCCACCAGCGGTATGCACCGTCACCGAGCGCGGCGCTGGGCATGGTGAGCGTACACACATCCGCTGTGCAGATGTTGATGCCTTCGTACCACTGGTCGAGGATGGTCGTGCCGCCGGGGCCGCTCACCCACACCAGATACCACCCGGCGTCGGGCACGCCGCTCCACGTGAAGTCGGGCTGCTGTTCGCTGATGGTGCCCAACGGGGCGGTCAAGCTCGGTTTGCCCGGTGCCAGGTCAACGACGAAGCTGAGATCGTCGCTCCATTCACCGTAGACCCCGCCACTGTACGTCTGAATCCACCAGCGATGATAGCCGCCGCCGAGCGCGAACGGCAAATCGTATGAGCAGGTGTTGCCGTCGCAGTTGACTTCGCTGCGCATGAACCACTGGTTGAGCACCGGCACCCCGCGCGGCCCACCGATCCATAGATAGAACCAGTCGGATTCGGGCACGTCGTTCCAGGTGAACGTCGGCTGTGCCCCGGTGATCGGGCCGTCTGGCGCGAGCAACTGCGCGGCGGGCGGGGCGATGGCGACATTGAACATCCCCGCGTCTGTCCAGGGGCCAAAGCCGCCCGTTTCGCTCCACGTCTGCACCCACCACAGATGCGTGCCGGTCGCCAGCGTCACCGGCGATGTCAGCGTGCAGGTCGTCAGCGTGCAGATGTCGGTGAAGGCGAACCACCCGTTGAACACAAGCTGTTCATCCGGCCCGGTGAGCCAGAACTGATACCAACCCGCGTCGGGCACCGCCGCCCATTCGAACACTGGCTCGGTCGTCTGGATCGCGCCGAGCGGCGCGATCAGGGTGGTGGCACCGGGCGCTTCGGCGGTCGCGGTGGCCGTCGGCGTGGGCGGCGCATCGGTGGGCGTGAACGAGGGCGTCAGGGTGACGAAGGTCGGCGTCATCGGCGTGTTGGTGGGCGTAAACGTCGGCGTAACCGTCGGCGTGAACGTCGGCGAGTTGGTGGGGGTGTTGCTGGACGCGATCTGCACGCACGCCGAGAATTCCGAGGTGGAGCCGTTCGGGTTGGTGGCCGTCGCGGTGATGAACTGCCCAAGCTGCGGCGCAAACGTCAGCGAGAAGCCCGTATCGCCGTCGCTGTCGGTGGTGACATCCGCCTCACCCAGGAAGTAGCGGCCCTCACCGTACCCGCTCAGATCACAGGTCGCGCTGCTGAAGAATTGCAGCGTGAAGGTGGTGCTGGGCACGCTGTCCAGCGCCCCTGTGATGGTGACCTGCCCCATGTCGAGTGTCGCGTTGCTGAGCACGGGGAAGTTCTGCAAGTCGTTGGCCCCCACATCGGGATCGTCGGGGTCGTTGAGGGTGACGTTGTCCGGCGCGAGGTCGATGCCGAGTTCGCCGTTATCGAAGATCGCATTGTAGCGGATGCTGTTGCCCGTGCTGCTGGCGCTGTTGACGAACACCCCGTCGCGCAGGTTACCAGCGATGAAGTTGCCCGCGCCCGCCGCGCCGATCTGGTGGCTGCCGCCGCTGGTGATCTCGACGCCGTGCCCGCCGTTGGCCACCGGCCCGCTGCGGGTGGCGCTGTAACCAATGGTGTTGCCCAGCAGCGTCACTGCCGTGCTGGAACTGACGCGCACGCCGCCGGAACTGTTGCCGGAGATCACATTAGCCATGCCGGGCTGCGCGCCGCCGAGCGTGTTGGCCGTCGCCATATCGACGCCGCGCCCGTTGGGCACAGCGTTCAAGCCGTCGGCATCCAGCCCGACGTAGTTGCCGTAGATCATGTGGCCCGACCCGCGCACGACCATCCCCGTGCCCGTGTTGCCCGCGATCACGTTGCGGGCGGCCAGCGTCGTGCCGCCGATGGTGTGCCCCGTGCCGAAGATCTCGATGCCGTTGGTGCCGTTGGGCACCGCGCCCGTCCCCGCTGCGTTCGTGCCGATCAGGTTGCCCTGCACGGTGTGGCCCGATCCGTCGAGCTGGAGGCCGTTGACCGTGTTGCCGGAGATCAGGTTGCCCGCGCCTGGATCAGTGCCGCCGATCATGTGGCCGCTGCCGACGGCGCGCACCCCAATGAAATTCGGCTGCGACGCGCTGCCGTCCGGGCTGGTGCCGATGCGGTTGCCCTGCACCGTCGTGTTGGCGCTGCCACTGTCGAGATCGATGCCGATGTCGCCGCCGCCCAGCGCCCACGCCACCAGATTGCCCGCGCCGGGGGCAGTACCGCCGATCTGGTTGCCGGATGCGTTGACCACCGAGATGCCACGATTCGCCTGGCCCATGTCCTCGGTGCCGTTGACGCCGGTGCCGATGAAGTTGCCTTGCACCAAGTTGTTGTCGGCGCTGGTATCAATGCGCACGCCGAACGCCGCCCCCGCGATCAGGTTGCGGGCGCTGGCCGTGCTGCCGCCGATGGTGTTGTCGCTGGCGTCGTTCTGAATCAGCACGCGGTAGGTGCCCCCGGTGATCAAGGTGTTGCCAGCGGCGTTGGTGCCAATGTAATTGCCGAGCACGGTGTTGCCCGTCGCCCCGCTGCCGTCGATCCAGACGCCGGTGCTGTTGCCGGAGATCACGTTGCGGTCGGCGGCGGTCGGCCCGCCAATCGTGTTACCCGCCGAATTGACGATGTAAATACCGTTGGCGTTGCCCTGGGCAATCGTCCCGGTGTTATCCAGGCCGATGGTGTTGCCCGCGATGGTGTTGCCGCCGTTGGTCATCAAGCGGATGCCGTTGTTGCTGAAGCGGTTGATGATCAACCCTCGGATGGTACTGTTCCCGGCGCTGATCATCAGGCCATCGACGCCTGTCCCCGCGTTGGTGCCGTCGATTTCGACAACGGGCGCGGTCAGAAAGCCGGGCTGGGTGGTGCCGTCGATGGTGACGGGCGCGGTGATCTCTGGCAGCGGTGAGTTCAGCATGATGCTGTATACCACCAAACTGCCGGGGATGTCGAAGACGATGGTGTCGGCGGCGGGGGTGGCATTGGCGTCGATGATGGCTTGGCGCAAGCTGCCCGCCCCGGTGTCGTCGAGGGTAGTCACGGTGAAGGTGGCCGCCTGAACAGGCCGCACCATCGCTACAGCGAGGGCGGTGCAGGCCGCCACGAACAAGATCACGCCGAGGCGTGCAAGACGAGGTGGCATAAACGCATCTCCATAAATAAATGGCACACTGCTTAAACACACAGGCCGATGTCGGTCTCAGCGTTACTTGCATTCTACCTGAGGTCGGGCATACGCGGGGCAAAAAGGTTGCGGCTTTGGACTTTTGTCATGAGCGCCATGCAGGAATCTTGTACATTGTTTACAGAGTCTAACAAAATTGGCATTGACAGTGCGCAGTTTTCCGCCGGGGCATAGGACGATCCGGCGGGGGGCGATTTAACCTGCGCCGAGTACAATGAAC
>JAADYY010000047.1 GCA_010092805.1 Chloroflexota bacterium
CTGACAAAATCCGGCTTTTCAGGTAAACTTTAACCATCCTTAAACGGATCGTACACAGTTCATTTTGATCTTGTATTGTGCGGTCATCAGCACTGGCAAACGGCGCTGTGATCGGTTTCTCTCTTGTCTGATTCTTTTGACAATAGGTGATTCCCTATGAGCAACAGACTGAATACCTTTGGTGCGCGTGGTACGTTCGACACGGGCAGCGGCGAAGCTGTCATCTATCGGTTGAGCACACTGGCCGCGCAAAATATCGGGCACATCGACCGCCTGCCCTTCACCATCAAGATTCTGCTGGAAAACGCGCTGCGCAACCTCGACGGCTTTGAAGTGACAGAAGCCGCCGTCCGCGCGCTGGCGAGCTGGGATCCAGCTAACCCCGAACGCCCGGAGATCCCGTTCAAGCCCGCGCGCGTGGTTTTGCAAGATTTCACCGGCGTTCCAGCGATTGTCGATCTGGCGGCGTTGCGCAGCGCGATGGCGCGCCTGAACGCTGACCCACAGAAGATCAACCCGGTGGTGCCCGTCGATCTGGTGATCGATCACTCGGTGCAGATTGATCGGTTTGGCTCGCCGGACGCGATTCGCATCAACGCGGACTACGAATTCGAGCGCAACCGCGAACGCTATGTCTTCCTGCATTGGGGCCAGAAGGCGTTCGCCAACTTCAAAGTAGTGCCCCCGGCGACGGGTATCGTCCATCAGGTGAATCTCGAATATCTGGCGAAGGTCGTCCAGCTTTTCGACGATCCCGACGGTGGTCAGGTGGCGCTGCCGGATACGCTGGTGGGTGCCGACAGCCACACCACCATGATCAATGGGCTGGGTGTGGTCGGTTGGGGTGTCGGCGGCATCGAAGCCGAAGCCGCGATGCTGGCGCAACCCATCTACATGCTGATGCCAGAAGTCGTCGGTTTCAAGCTGTCCGGTGAACTGCCGCAAGGAGCGACCGCGACCGATTTAGTGTTGACCGTCACGCAGATGCTGCGCAAGAAGGGCGTGGTCAATAAGTTCGTCGAATTCTACGGCCCTGGCCTGAGCAAACTTAGCCTGGCCGACCGGGCGACCATCGGCAATATGGCGCCGGAATATGGCGCGACGATGGGCTTCTTCCCCGTCGATGACGAGACGCTCAGCTACCTGCGGCGCACGGGCCGCGACGAAGCGCTGGTGACCATGGTCGAGCGCTACTGCAAGGAGCAAGGGCTGTTCCGCACCGACGAGACGCCCGACCCCATGTACACCGACACCCTCGCACTCGACCTGGGCGATGTGGTGCCAAGCATGGCTGGGCCGAAGCGCCCGCAAGATCGGGTGCCGCTGAGTGAAATGCGGCAGTCGTTCCAGCAGGCACTGCGCGCGCCGCTGACCGAACGCGGCTTCGCATTGGATGACGGTGCCCTCACCCGCCAGACGACCGTCGCCGACAACGGCCACAGCGCCACAATTGGTCACGGCGCGGTCGTCATCGCGTCGATCACGAGCTGCACCAACACCAGCAACCCGATGGTGATGGTTGGGGCGGGGCTGCTGGCGAAGAAAGCCGTCGAGAAGGGGCTACGCACCCAGCCCTACGTCAAGACGAGCCTGGCACCCGGCTCGCGTGTGGTGACCGAATACCTCGATCAATCTGGGCTGACGCCGTTTCTCGACGAACTCGGCTTCCACACGGTCGGCTACGGCTGCACGACCTGCATTGGCAACAGCGGCCCGGTGCCGCAGCAAGTCGCGCAGGCCGTCACCGAGGGTGAGTTGGTCGCCGCCGCTGTGCTAAGCGGCAACCGCAACTTCGAGGGCCGCATCAGCCCGATCGTGAAGGCCAACTATCTGGCGTCGCCGCCGCTGGTGGTGGCGTATGCGCTGGCCGGGACGGTCGATATTGATCTCGTCAACGACCCGATTGGTCACGGGCAGGACGGATCGCCGATTTATCTGCGCGACATCTGGCCGACGCAGGACGAAATCCGCGCGACGGTGGAGGCAGTCATCACGCCGGAGATGTTCAAGACGCAGTACGGCAACGTCTACGACGGCAACGATACCTGGAACGCCATCCCCAGCGAGGGGGGGACGGTCTACGCCTGGGACGCAGCCAGCGGTTACGTGCAGGAGCCGCCTTACTTCAAGACGATCACACCGGAGCCGGAGCCAATCGCCCCCATCAACGGGGCGCGGGTGCTGGCGCTGCTCGGCGACTCGATCACGACCGATCACATTTCGCCAGCGGGCGATATCGCGCTCAACAGCCCGGCGGGGCAGTATTTGCAGAGCAAGGGGCTGGAGAAGAAAGATTTCAACAGCTACGGATCGCGGCGCGGCAACCACGAAGTCATGATCCGGGGGACGTTTGCCAACATCCGCTTGCGGAATCTGCTGGTGCCGGGCAGCGAAGGCGGCGTGACCCTGCACTTCCCAACAGGCGAGACGATGAGCATTTATGCGGCGTCCGAGCGCTACCTGGCCGCAGGGACACCGCTGGTCGTGCTGGCGGGCGCGGAATACGGGACGGGTTCCAGCCGCGATTGGGCGGCGAAGGGCACCGTGCTGCTCGGCGTCCGTGCGGTGATCGCACGCAGCTTTGAGCGTATCCACCGCAGCAATCTGGTGATGATGGGCGTGCTGCCGCTGCAATTCGCGGAGGGCGAGAGCGCCGAGTTGCTGGGCCTGTCGGGCCACGAGACCTTCGACATCCTCGGCCTGAACGATGATTTGGCACCGAAGCAGATGTTCACGGCGCGGGCGACCGCCGAAGACGGCACCATGAAGGAATTCCAGGTCACGGCGCGCATCGACTCGCCTGTTGAAGTGGAATACTATCGCAACGGCGGCATCTTGCAGACCGTGCTGCGCAAACTGCTGAACTGACGGCGCGTATTTTGGCCCCCCAGCAGATTCCCGGTGGACTGATGGACTTGTGGATCTGCCGGGGGGCTGTGTTTAGACTG
The DNA here is from genome assembly GCA_010092805.1 of Chloroflexota bacterium. Taxonomy (GTDB): domain Bacteria; phylum Chloroflexota; class Anaerolineae; order Aggregatilineales; family Phototrophicaceae; genus Flexifilum. The sequence continues at coordinate 2,949 of JAADYY010000047.1, forward strand.
GAATGCGATTGAACGAAGATAAAGTCATCATCTATACAGATGGCGGGGCCAAACCCAACCCCGGCGCGGGCGGCTGGGCTGCCCTGCTGATCTACGGCGAAACTGAAAGAGAACTCAGCGGCGGCGAGGCGCGCACGACCAACAACAAAATGGAGATGACCGCCGCTATCGAGGCGCTGGAAGCGCTGCGCCAGCCCACCACCGTCGAGTTTTACACCGACTCGCAGTACCTGAAAAAAGGCATCACCGAATGGATCGTCAAGTGGCGCAAGAATGGTTGGCGCACGGCCAACGGTAAACCCGTCCTGAACCAGGATCTGTGGATGCGCCTGGACGAACTGACGAACGAGCACGACATCACCTGGAAATGGACGCGCGGCCATGCGGGCAACCCGTTTAACGAGCGCGTCGATCAATTGGCGACGGCGGCGCGTGAACGGGCGCGTTACGCGCGATAATCTGCGGAGCGAGGGGCTATGCCACAGATGGCGAACCGGGTCACCGGTTTTGGCACCACAATCTTCACCGAAATCAACCAACTGGCGCAGCAGCATCAAGCGATCAACCTCGGCCAGGGCAAGCCGGATTTTGACGGCCCGGCGGATGTGATCGCGGATGCGGTCAAGGCGTTGCAAGCGGGCGACAAGAACCAGTATGCGCCGGGGCCGGGTGTGCCAGATTTGCGGGCGGCGGTGGCAACCCATGCGGATCGCTTTTACAACCTGACGGTTGCGCCGGACGGCGGCGTGATCATCACAGCGGGCGCTACGGAAGCGGTGTTTGCCTCGATTCTCGGCTTGATCGATCAAGGCGATGAGGTCATCGTGATCGAGCCGTTTTTCGACAGCTACGTGCCCAACATCACGATGGCTGGGGCAACCCCGGTGTATGTGCCGCTGCGCCCGCCGGATTGGTGCTTCGACCCCGATGAGTTGAAAGCGGCTTTCAACGCCAAGACACGCGCCCTGATCCTCAACACGCCGCAGAACCCAACCGGACGGGTGTTCACCCACGCCGAACTGACACAGATCGCGGACTTGTGCAAGGAACACGATGTCACTGTGATCTCGGATGAGGTGTACGAACACCTGATCTTCGACGGGGCGCAGCACATCCCGATTGCGACACTGCCGGAGATGTTCGAGCGCACGGTGACGATTGGCAGCCTGGGCAAGAGCTTCAGCGTGACGGGCTGGAAGGTCGGCTGGGTGTACGGCCCGCCGGAATTGATGGTGGGTGTGGCGCGGGCGCATCAATTCATCACCTTTGCCGTGAATCATCCGGCACAGAGCGCCGCCGCGTACGCGCTCAATTTGCCGGGGACGTACTTCGAGGAATTTCGGGCGATGTACACCGCCAAGCGCGACAAGCTGATGACAGCGCTCACGGGCGCGGGGATGAAGGCCAAACAGCCTGAAGGTACTTACTTCATTATGGCGGATTTTTCGGATGTA
>JAADYY010000266.1 GCA_010092805.1 Chloroflexota bacterium
TCGAAATTTTATCCTATTGTATAACGGCCTGCATTGCGTCGTATGCTGTCTATCTATACGCGCAAGGCGGCTTCAGGTTGCAAATTTGCGCCGCCAACGCCGCTCATCGACAATTTACCCAATTCAAATGGGGTGGCGCTTGTGCGCATTGGCTAACGGCATTAAGATATTGGGACTGCAAAATAGATCAATAGACAGTTAGTGAGGCCAGTTTTTATGTTCCCCAAAATTATCACCATCGAACGTCACATCTTAGAGCAGCAGCGGATGCACCCGGAAGCGACCGGCGAACTCACGTCGCTGCTTTATGACTTGGCGCTGGCGGGCAAGATCATCGCCAGCCAAACGACCCGCGCAGGCATCAGCGACATTCTGGGGGCGACCGATTCGCAGAACACTTACGGCGAAACGCAGCAAAAGCTTGACGTGTTCGCCGACACCATCATCCGCCGCATGAACGATCACACCGAACGGTTGTGCGCGATGGCCTCCGAGGAGCACGAAAACATCATCCCCATTCCGCCGCGCTACGGCACGGGCAAATATGTGCTGCTCTACGACCCGCTGGACGGCTCGTCGAACATCGATGTGAACGTGTCGGTGGGGACGATCTTCGCCATTCACCGCAAACGCACCGACGGCGAGCACGGCGTCGTGGGCGATATGCTCCAGCCGGGGCGCGATCTGGTGGCGGCGGGCTACATGATCTACGGCTCCAGCACGATGATGATCTACAGTACCGGGCAGGGCGTACACGGCTTCACACTCGACCCAAGCGTGGGCGAATTCACACTCACCCACCCGGATCTGCGGATTCCTGAGCCGGGCAAGTTCTACAGTTGCAACCAGGGCTACGAAAAATACTGGTCAACCGGCGTGCAGAAGTTCACCAAGTGGCTGCAAGGGCTGGACGAGAGCGACCCAGACGCCAAAGCGTTCGGGCACCGCTACGTCGGCTCGATGGTCGCGGATTTCCACCGCAATCTGCTGCAAGGTGGTGTGTTTTACTACCCCGCCGATATGCGTAAGCCCGACCAACCAGCGGGCAAGATTCGGCTGCTGTTTGAGGCGCAGGCGATGGCGTTTCTGGCTGAAAGCGCAGGGGGCTACGGCTCTGACGGCGTCGGCAACCTGCTCGATTTGCAGCCGCACGAACTGCACCAGCGCGTCCCGGTGTTCATCGGCAACCGCCACATGGTCGAGCGCGCCGAGGCCCTCATCCGTGAACACGATCAGGCGTGGATCGACCGCTACATGGCCTACCGCAGCAAAACGATGGAAACCGCCTAGCCTCAGCGTTAACTCAGGGATAAACGCAAACACAAAGCCCTCACCCCAGAACAAGCCGGGGTGAGGGCCATTGGCTTCACGAGCTAGCGTGTGCTGCGATCAACCGCCCAGGCCGAGCGCGTCGGGGAGTTCACCCGGCGCGGGGGCGACATCGCCAGCGGGGGGCACCACCGTCGCCGGGGCCAGACCACCGCTAGCGTCGGCGGGTGCCAACGTCGGGATATTGAGCGCGGGTGCGGTGATCATGTTGGTGGGGCCGTCCCAATCGCCTGTGATCGGCACAGCGCCAGGCGATAGTGTGAACAGCGTGAAGATCTCATCGACGCCGGTCGTGTTGGTCAGGCGCATGAACCACGCCCCATTCGTCGCATTGTAAATCCCGACGGTATCGGTGCCGTTGGCGTCCCAATCGCCCGTAACCGGGGCCGTCGGCGGGCCGCCGCCAAACAGCAGCACCACATCCGGGTCGCCGGTCGAATTGCTGTTGCGCAGCATCCACAGGGCATTGGCCGAGTTGTACAGCCCAATCGTATCGATGCCGTCGCCGTCCCAATCGCCCACAACGGGCAGCGCGCCGGGGATGCCGCCGTACACAAAGACGATGTCCGGCTCGCCGGTCGAATTATCGTTGCGCAGCATCCACAGCCCGGTTGCCGGGCTGTACAGGCCGATACTGTCGTCGCCGTCGCCGTCCCAGTCACCGACAATCGGCAGCGCCCCCGGAATGCCACCGAACAGCGCCACGATGTCCGCATCGCCGGGGGTGTTGCTGTTGCGCATGAACCAGAACGCTTGATCTGGCACGTACATGCCGACGGTGTCGGTGTCGTCGTTGTTCCAATCGCCCGCCAGCGGGATAGCGCCAGCCACGCCGCCAAACACCACCGCGATCTCGCTGGCCTGGCGGACAAGCGTGTTCAACTGGGTACGCAGCACCCAGATGGCATCCGCGCTGCTGTACAACCCAATGCGATCCCCGCCCATGAGCACTGGCGGCAGTGTTGCAGTCACGGTCGGTGTCGCGGTGGATGTGGCGGACGCAGCCGTCGTCGGGGTCGCTGTGATCGGAGTGGTTGGGGTGAGTGTCACCGTCGGCGTCGGGGTCGCCGATGAGCTTGTGCTGCCGAACAACTGGAACAGCATATCAATCGCCAGCGGATCCATGAAGCAGCCCGACAGCTCGGCGAAAGTGGTGCAACCGGTGCCAAAACCATCCAGCGGGTTACGCCAGACAGCGCGCGAGAACAATTGGGCGGTGCTGACATCCCAGTACCACTGTGAGGGCGCACCACCGATGGCCCCTGGGGTGCTGCTCATATTCACCTGGGCGCTCACCCAGTAACGCCCCGCGCCAAGCTGGCAGGGCGTCGAGAGCGTCACGGTGAAATCTTCGTTCGCATCCTGCGTGTAAGTGGAGTTGGCCGCGTTGCACAACAGCGCGCCGGGCACCGTGCCATTGTTGGCGTAAAATTCGACGTCGATGCTGGACGGCACCGTCTGCGAACCCAGCTCGTAACTCCCTGGCATGAACAACCGATCAATCGTCCAGATCTGGCCGGGTGTGACCTCGAAATCATCGGCGGCCTGGCTGTCGGTTAGGTTATCAGTGGGGGTATCGGTGAAATCCTGCGACGTGATGCCGAACCCCGCTGCATTGCCGAGCTGGCTGTAGAGCAGCCCCGTCTGATTGATACCGACGCTGTCCTGACCAGCGGCGACGGTGCCGCGCAGTTGGCGAGCCGGCGTCGTGCCGCCCGGTGGATCGTCCTGCGCCAGCAGGCCCAACGGCAGCCCCAACCCCACGATCAACAAGCAGAGGGCGGCAGCACGCCCCCCCATCCGTTGCACACGCTGTCCCTGCTCGCTGACCCCTTGCACACTCAGCAAGTTCATGAGTTTTGCTCCCCTCAGTTGGTTAGCGTCCCGCGTTCAGTGCGGGGGATGTTGGTTACAATTTGACACTCCACTGAACGGCACGCGCCGCCAGCCATTGATGGCAACGATCACAAACAGCCCCGACAGATCAACCGATCTGCCGGGACGGCGGGCGCAGATAAATTAGGAACCCCCCAGCGGCAGATTCAGTTCGCCGGGCGCTGGCTCGATGGCCGGGTTGGTGGTGGGTTCAACGACCGGTGCGGCAGTCGGCACAAGGACTTCCGGCTGGATGGGTGCGCTGGTTGGCACAATATCCGGCAGCACCAAATCAAGCTGGAGCGGCGGCGCAGCGATGCCCTGATCGATGGGCGCGAGCGGCGCTTCCACTTGCGCGCTGATCGGCGGGGCGGTGCTCGTCCAGCGGCCCGCGATGGGCATCCCGCTGGGCAGCCCGAAGATGGTGAACACTTCATCCACGCCGGTGGTGTTGCTCAGGCGCATCAGCCACTGGCTGATGCTGGGGAGGTACAGCCCGACAGTGTCGGTACCGTCGCCGTTCCAATCACCGGCCAGCGGCACCCCGCCCGCGAGGCCGCCATAGACCAGCACCGCATCTTCGTTGCCGGAGGTGTTGCTGTTGCGCAGCACCCACAGCGCCGTTGACGGGAGGTACAGGCCGGGCGTATCGACGCCGTCGCCGTTCCAGTCGCCAATGACGGGCAGCGCGTTCGGAATGCCGCCGTAAATGAACACGATGTCCGGAGCGCCAGTGGTGTTGCTGTTGCGCAGCATCCACATCGCGGTGGCCGGGTCGTAAATGCCAATCGTATCGGTGCCGTCGCCGTTCCAGTCGCCCACGACCGGGTAGGTGCCAGCCACGCCGCCGAAGCTGATGATCATGTCACCGCCGCCCGACGTGTTGCTGTTGCGCAGGTACCATTCGCCCGTCGGCTGGTTGTACAGCCCCACCGTATCGATGCCGTCGCCGTTCCAGTCGCCCAGCAGCGGCATGGTGTTCGCCAGCCCACCGAAAATCAGCGCGATCTCCTGGGTGTTACGCACCCGCGTCGTAAGCGTATCGCGCAGCACCCACAACCCAGAATTCGGGTTGTGCAGCCCAATGCGGTCGCCCATCCCCAGCACAGGCGGCAGCGTGGCGGTCGCCGTCGCCGTTGCCGTGAAGGTGCTGGTCGCGGTGGCCGGGCTGGTGGCCGTCGCATCGGTTGTGGCGGTCGCGGTCGGCGTATCGGTCACGGTTGATGGGGTGGTGGTCGCGGTGGGCGTGAGCGTCTCCGTGGGCGTATCGGTCACGGTCGGCGGGGTGGTGCTCTCGGTGGTCGACATCTACTAAAATATAAAAATCGTCTAGGTGGTCTTGGCCGTCGTGGTAGTAGGAGTGGTCCTCA
>JAADYY010000267.1 GCA_010092805.1 Chloroflexota bacterium
CGAAGCCGATCAAACCACCATTGCATTCTGCGCTGGCGGCGAGCAACCCGGCTGCGATTTCTGAAATGCTGTGAGAGAAAAGGAAAGCTGATGCGTTCGATCAAACCCTTCATCTCGATTGGTGTGCTGCTCGCGCTGCTGCTCAGTTTCATACTGCTGACCAGCCAGCAACCGAGCCAGGCACAGGACTTCGCCCGCGACACCCGTTTCGACCCCGATGTGCAGATTGCGTTTGTCTCCAACCGGGCTGGTGACGAAGACATTTACCGCGTCCGGTGGGATGGTTGGGCAGGTTGGGCAAACGAGACCGTGCCGATCAACCTGACGCAGAATGACGCTGGCGCGCGCGATTGGAACCCGGCATGGTCGCCGGATGGTGCCCGCATCGCGTTCAACAGCGACCGCAACGGTGGTCTGGCGCAGATCTACACCATGAACGTGGATGGTACGCAAACGCGCCCACTTTTCCCCAACGCCACCGCCAACGATCTGGCCCCCGCGTGGTCGCCGGATGGTGCGTTGATTGCCTTTGCCTCGGATCGTGGTGGGTTAGGCTGGGACATTTACCTGGTGCGCCCAGACGGCACCGATCTGCGCCGCTTGACTCGACTCGAGAGCATTCTTGGCGATCCATCGTGGACGCCGGACGGCGGCAGCATCACGCTGTGGGAACGGCGTCTCGACGGCGCGCTGCACATCTTCCGCATCGACATCGATGAGCCAGATCGGCAGCAGCGGCTGACCTTCAACGGACAAAACAATGGGATGCCATTCTGGTCACCAGACGGCACGCTGCTCTACTACGAGAGTGACCGCACATTGGGCCGCTTCCAAATCTTTGCGGCCCAACCCGATGGCAACGCACCGCGCCCCCTCACCGGTGAGGCCGTCAACAGCGGGCGGGCAGCGCTCTCGCCGGATGGCGAGTTGATTATCTTTACCTCTGACCGCGACGACAGCGACGAACTCTACTTGATCAATGCCGACGGTACCCAGCTCGAACGCTTGACCGTCAATGACTGGTCGGATCACTCGCCCGCGTGGCAGCCGGCTGTGCCACCATTGGCGCAAGAGATCGTCGTCGCGGCCCCCACACCGGTGCCAACAGAAGTCCCCCAAGAAGGTGGTGAAGACTCTGGGTCAGATCTTTTTGCACTGGGCCAAAGCGTGAATAACGTGGACATCTACCCCATTCGCCTGGAAACTTTACGCGCCAACTACGGTATCGAGGCCTGGAATCAAGCGGGGTGGCGTGGGCAGGGCATGCGCATTGGGGTGATCGATCTCGGCTTCGGCGGTTTGTTCGAATTCGAGGCGCGGATCGGTCGCAATGTGACACTGCCGCGCGGCGACGACCCGAATATCTATGACGCCGACGAAAGCGATCATGGCCGCCGGGTGCTTGAGATCATCAACGCCATCGCTCCCGACGCCGCGCTCTTCGCGTGCCGCTACGATGGCAGCTTGGATGGGCTTACTGCCTGTGCTGACTACATGAATCGCACTGAACAGGTGGATATTGTCAATCATTCCGCCGGCATCCCCACCTTCCCGCTTGATGGCAACAACCCGTGGGCGCTCATTGCTGAAGACGCCGCCAACAGCGATGTGCTGTGGGTGAACTCTTCTGGCAACTACCGCCAGAGCTTCTACGCAAGGGCTTATGATGACCGCGACCGCGACAACTTTCATGACTTCAATGTTATGGCAAACCGCAGCATAGACGAACTGACGTTCGCAATCGAAGATACCTACACGGGCAATGTTATTCTCACCTGGGAAAATGCGCGCGGAACCGTCGATCTTGATCTGGAAGTGATTGGACAAACGGGCAATATCATTGCCCGCTCTGCGGCGCGCCAGTCGGAAGATGACGAACTGCCGCCCGTTGAGCGCATCTTCCTGAACAACGTCCGCGAACCGTTCCAGGTGCGGGTACGGAGGTTCGACGGGCCGAGCAATCCGCAATTCATGTTGGTTGTCGAGTTCCTGGCCATCAATCCCGACGACGCCCCGGACGTGGTTCCCGACGGTTCCTCAGTGGCACCTTCCGATGCCACCAACGTGATCGCAGTCGGGGCGGTGCGCACCGTTGAACGCGAGCGCGGCGAACGTGTGGAGATCCTCCCCGATCAGCTTGCCCCGTACAGCTCATACGGGCTGCTGAATGCGGATCTGGATAAGCCGGACATCACTGCTTACGGCGAGTTGGTGATGCCAGATGGAACGGCATTTTTCGGGACTTCGGCGGCTGCGCCGGTGGTCACTGGGTCGCTGGCCCTCTACCGGCAGGCGTATGACGAATTGCCCTCCGATACACTGCGGCAAGGCTTTCTGCGTGAAGCCGTTCACGTGCCGCCCGAATATATTTCAGCGCGGTACGGCGCAGGTGTGCTGATGATGCCGAGTGATGTTCCGGTTTTTTTCGCCGGGCAGGGTGATGTCGAGATCCAGCCCTGGTTGGTGTTTCCGCGGCCAGCAGCCGTCGATCTGGCGACGCCGGTTCCGCGCTGCGGTGGTGTGCCCACACGCCTGGCAATTGGTGTGGAAGGGTATGTCACTTACGAGCTTGGCTTGGGTTTCCGCTCAGCGCCCACCACGCAGGCGGGCGATCTGTCGTTTTTGCGTAATCTTCAGCTTGGCGATGAGTTCACGGTGCTGGATGGTCCGGTCTGCGGTGGCAACGCCAATTGGTGGTTTCTGGAATTGTTCGATGGCAGCCAGGGATGGGTGTCTGAAGGGGCCAGCTACTACCTGATCACACCATCGTTGTATGCACGTGCCGAGGTTCCCGAAGGTTTCTCGTTGGCGTGCCCAGGCGCACCGGATCCGCGCATTCAGGTGGGCGACCGTGCGGAGGTCGTCAATGCCCCGGCGGGCGGGCTGACGATGTGGCATCTGCGCAGCCGCTTCGATGTGATTGGCACGCTGGGCCAGGGCACGCAGATGCAGGTATTGGGCGGGCCGCACTGCGAAGTCGACATCGCCACGCGCATCTGGTATGTGCGGGTGCTGAGCGGGCGTTGGACAGGTGCTCAGGGCTGGGTGAGCGAGGCGCGCCCGACGGTGCGCTGGGTGGATCGAGTCGAACTGGTCGAAACCACAACCAACGCGGGCACGACCGTCAACCAGGGTGGCAGCACAACATCCGACGACGCCAGCAAGTAATTCACCCTGACAGTCACACGCAGGGGATCGTCAGGATCTCCTGCGTGTTTGTTCCAGCGAGCGGCACCAGCGGATCATCTCCTCCGGTGCCAGTAGTGCGCCGCTCCCGTGCAATTGTCGAGAGAGCGCAACACTCAACGTTCCGCACTCTTCATCGGTGAGCACGTCCACTTCGCGCAGCGGCCACTGCGCTGCATGTTTGATTGTTGTTTCTGCTTGCCCATTGCTACATCTGTTCTGCTCGTTGGCCAAAAAAGAGGGGTGTCAGGCCACCCCAACACCCCTTTTATCAGCACAGATTATTTGGGTAGATTGACTGCTGATTCCATATTGAACCAACGTTCTAGACGGTGAGCTTCAAACTCCTTCTTTTCATTTCCCAGTGCTTCAGAGGCGGGTGTAAAGATACCGTAAGGGGAGCCATCTGGTGGGAAAACAATTTCGATACGGCTCACCAGGTTTTCACCAAACTCCACATGACATATCCCCGCGCCGTCAAAATCCTCCGGTTGGTCACCACCCTTCAACTCGGCGATAATCGTCCGTGCGACAGTCCGGGCCGCGCCTTCGGCAAATATGCCAGCCTTCGGTGTCCCCACGCTGGTGACATCCCCAACGGCATAAACACCTGGGTATCGTGTCTTCAGCGTCCGTCGATCAACTGGAATCCAACCATTCTCAGTCATGCCACTATCTGCCACGACCTTCGGAACACGATGATGGGGTATACCCAGGAAAAGGTCATAAGGAATCTCTTCACCATTGTTGAGTGTGATCATGTGACGGTTTTGGTCAAGTGCGCTGACCAAGCTATTGCCAATGTATTTTATGCCTCGTTCTGCAAATGCAGTCAGCAAAGTATTGGACATTTCTGGTGATGGTGGAATAGGCACACCGAATGGCATGACCAGTGTAATGTCGCAGGCGTTACGAATACTTCGACGGGTTAGATAGTCATCGATCAACAACGACATTTCACTTGGAGCCGGTGGGCATTTGAATGGTGTGGACGTAACCCCTACAACAACATGACCCTTTGAAAACATCGGCAACACGTCACGAAGTTTTAGCACACCTTCGAAGGAATAGAACTCGTTTCCCCCCTCGACCAGACCAGGTGTTGCTGCGGGATCATAATCTGCCCCCAAACCGATCACCATAATATCAGCGTCGTAAGTATCTTTGGTGGTAGTGACACGACGATTTTCAGGGTCAATACTGGTGATAGTTTCCTGCAGAAACCGCACGCCAGGTTTTTCGATATTACTGTAAGCGAAGCGAACGGCTTCAGGGAGTTTATGGCTAAACATTACATCCAGTTTTGAATAACCAAAGAAGAACGAGTCGCTCTGATCGATTAACAGAATATCAATCTCTGTGCCAAATTCCTTTGACAACAAAGCTGTCAATTCCAGCCCACCAAAGCCTGCACCAAGCATGATTACTCTTGTTTTCATTTTCGACTCTTAGTGCTGCATCC
>JAADYY010000268.1 GCA_010092805.1 Chloroflexota bacterium
ATCACCAGGATGACGCTGCCGACGAGGAACAGACCCCGCCCAATGCTGATGAACGCGATTCCCAGTTGGAACAGCCCGACGGCCTGCTCCTGGCTGGAATAGCTGACCGTCACGAACCCAATCAGCCCGAAAACACACCCCACCCCAATCAACAGGGCGGGTGGCTGCTTGCGTGCCAGCATGATGGCGGCAGCGCCCACACCCACAATCGTCATGATACCCCAGAGCGCCGTGAGCTGCATCGTGGCCGAGACGGTCATGTTGAGCACCTGGCCGCCGTAGGGTTCCAGCAGCACATCATGGGTGGCGAAGGCCATCGTTGCCACGAAGATGATGCCGAATAATGCCTGCAAGGATTTCTGACCGCTCAGCCGTTTGATCGACTGCCAGAGGGTGAGGCGCACACGCACAACCTTCAGGTCAGAGAGGATCGAGCCGTCTTTGCGCAGCCGCTCCTGGCCCCACAGCGCAAGCACAGTGAGCACCACAAACACCAGCGCCGAACTCTGCATCACCTGGATGAGGCGGGTGTGCGAGTAATCGACCAGCAGCGCGCTGACGATCACCGCACTGGTCACCGTGCCCAACACCAGCATGATCCACAGCACCGCGATGACTTTGCCGCGCTGTTCCTGCGGGGTGATGTCGCTGACGAGCGCCAGGTACACCGTCTCGACGATGTTGATGCCCGCGCCGTATGCCGCGAAGATCAGCATGCAGATGAGCATCGCGGGGATAAAGCTGATCACCCCGTTGCCAGCCAGCAGAATCAGGGCGAAGGGGGCGCAGCACAGCCCGCCGAACGTGAGCATCACGCCGAGCACGACGTAGGGCGTGCGCCATTTGCCCAGCGAGCGCGCTTGATCCGAGCGGTAGCCGATCATCGCGCGGATGGGCGAGATGAAGTAGTGCAGCGAGATCAGCACGCCGACGGCGACGGCGGGGATCGCCAGGTCGGTGATGAGGACGCGGTTGAGCGCCCCGGAGATCGGTGCCAGCGACAACCCGACCCCAAATTGGATCAGGCCCAGGCGCAGCTCCTTTAGCCACCAGCGCGTATTGGGGCGCACGGTGAACCAGGAGCCGACCGGGCGCGCCACGAACCCAAACACGCGCTCGATCAGGGTAATCAGCCATTCTAAAGGTTTGAGGATAGTGGTCATCGCACCCCTCACTTTCGTTCAGGACTCAAAATTTCTGCGGCTAAATCGGTGGTCACTTCGCGCAGACCCCGCGCGCGCGCCTGTGCCTCCACGCGCATTTGTAACTCACGGCTGGCGGAAATGCGCGCCAGGAACGGCAGTTGTTCGACGGCGGCATCGAGCACGGCTTTGGCGTCGGCCTGCCAGGGCAAATTCCCCGGATTACCGTTGGTTGCGTCACCGCTGGTTGATCCGTCATTGCCGCTTGCTGCGGCGGGCGGCGGGCCGCCGTTGGTCTGCCGGGCGTAGGCGCTGTCGAGCGGCAGGAAGTTATACAACGTATCATACAGCCGGTTGACGATCTCCTGCACGATGTAGACCGTCCCGTGATAGCCCATGAACGGCGTGCCGACCGCGCGGCGCACCACCGGGCCAGGGAACGCCGCCGGGATGAAGTTGGTTTGGCGGGCGTTGGCCTCGCTGAGATAGATCTTCTCGTTGATCGACCCAAACACGAAACTCGGCGCACGCTGATGAATGGTGGAGCGCACCCCTTCGTTATCGAGACCGTCGGGGCGGCGGGGGCGCGTGGCGCTGAAGGCGATCTGCATCCCCAGTTCGCGGCTTAGATAGTCGGTCAGGCCATCGACGTAGGTTTGTGTGGCCACCAGCCCAACGGTGATGGTGCTGAACCAATCGCCTTGCGGCCCCTTCCACAGATCCCAAACGGCTTGGAGGGTCGTGCGCTTCTCCTGGCGGATGAAGGCTGCCGCTTGCTGCTGGGTGCCCAGGTGCGCGCCCAACTGCCGGATAAACTCGGTGGTTGCGCGGATGCCAATCGGCGCGTGCAGCCAGGGCTGCCCCAGCGAGTCGGCGAGCGTGTGGCCGAATTCCTGGTACAGCACCACATTCACCTGCGCCTTTGCCAGTTGACTCATGTCCGCGAGTGTCGACTCGAACGGGAACACGAGATTCACGCGCCCGCCCGCACCCTCGATCAGGCGCTTGATCTCGTGCAGATCGGCGGGGGCGTTGAAGCAGCCATACGTGGGGCCGATGATGTTGACCAACCCCGGCTCCACCGCCACATCGGCGGCCTGCGCCGCGCCGTAGTTGTCCCACAGCCATTGCAGCACCCGGTCGCGCCCGTGCCACTCGTCGTCGCTGAGCGATTCGCTGTGGAAAAATGTCGTCCCCGGCGCGAGCTTCGTCACCAGATCCGATAGATCGGAGCCGATCATCTCGCTCTCGGCGGTCGAGACGACGATCAGGTGTTTGCCGTCGATCACGCCCGTGTCGGCGAGATCTTTGTAGGTGCGCTCGACCGCCGCCCCGGTGCCGCTGCCGCCCACTTCCGCCTCACGGATCACCGAGGGCGTGACATTTTCGATGTGCGGGATGGCGTCGGTGTAATCGGGGATGGCCGTCGCCACCAGATTAAAGCAGCCGATGGGCGCATCGCAGATCACGTGGACATCGGGCAGTGGGCACAGCGTCCAAATCGCGGCCCAATAGCTGCTGGTATCCGGCAGATCGCGGATGATCTTAGGCATGAGCCGACGCCTCCACCGCCTGATCCGTGTCGTCAGACTCGAAGAAGTCCTGCATCCATTGGTAGCTGGCTGTACGATCCAGCGTCTGCTTGATGAAGCCGAGGGTCGCGGCCATGCCAGTGCTCAGGAAGAACGGGCGTGACGCCAACTGATTGGTGAAGTACATGGCCGGGATGCCGCGTTCTTTGGCGGCGGCGGCGAACGGCGTTGTGCCCAACACCAGATCGGGCTGATACTTGTCGAGCGCGGCCATGTCGTCTTCCAGCGATTTGCGGTAGACGATCTCGCGGGTGCCGCGCCCCCGCAGCCACAATTCATCGGGCAGCGTCAGCGGGTCAGAGGCGATGGATGTCGAGACGTAGGGCACTTCCGCGCCCGCTTCGACCAGCAGCCGGGCATAGGCGATCTCGGTGCCTTCGTAACCGGTGACGAGAACCCGCCCGGAGAGCGGCTGCGCGGCGAGGATCGCCTGCGCTTGTTCGCGCTCGGCCTCAGCCACCTGAGTCACCAGCGCCGGGTCGAGATCGAGCAGCGACCCGACCGCCTTGAGCCACGCATACGACCCAGAAACGCCGACGGGCGCGCCGCCGACAATCGGCGTATCCCACGCGCGGTAGAGGGCCATCGTCTCGCGGTAGAACGGGTGCTGCGGGGCCAACGCCCCGGCACGACCGGCGCGCCGCAGATCATCTATCGAGCGGCCCGGCAGCGTGATCGTCGCCTCGACGCCCATCTGCCGCAGCAGCGCATCAATCGCCAGCGGGTCGGCGGGGAACACCTCGCCCAGCAGCACGAGGCTTTTCTTATCCCGCGCCCCCTCACGATCACCGAGGCGGTTCAGCAGCGCGGCCAGCGCCACATCTTTGGCTTCCGGGTGCGAGTGAATGGCATAGGCGGGCACGCGCACCAGCACGACTTCTGCGTCGTTGACGCGCTTCGGGAGCATCTCTTCGGGCAGGCCAGCGGTCTCGGCGACGCACAACGAGACGACCGGGATCAGTTGGCAGCCGGGTTCTTTGGCGGCGACCTCGATGGCGGCGCGTGTGCTCTCGACGATCTCGCCGGCCATCAATTCCTCGGTGCCCAGATGGGCCGCGAGGATCGATTTGCGCGCGCCATAAAAATGCGTGACGAAGGTCAGCCCGTACAGGCAGCCGGTGTCGGTCGCCATGACGGGGTGCGCGCCTTCGATGCGTGTCAGAATCCGCAGCGAGCCAAACGCCGGGCACATCGACTGCGGGTGGAGCTGGCAGGGTTTGCCGGGTGCTGCGGGTGTCGAGTTGACTTCAGTCATCAGTAAATCCTACGTCTGCGCGTTAACAGTTCGTGCCCAAAAAAAGCGCTTGATGGGCAGGCCGCCGGGTGACCGCGAGTCGTTTGTGCCTCGAGGCGCGCCACCCGGCAGGGGCTTGCTGGATGGTCAGGACGAGATCACCTGGCCGTTGCCGTCGGTGGATTCGCCCGGCGGGATCAGCGTGACGCGCGCGCCGCTGGGCGTTTGCGCGTCCACCCGCTCGGTGATCACCGGGGGCAGCACTTCTGGGGCCTCGTCTTCAGTGCGCATATCGAGGCGGCGCAGGTAGGTGCGGCGGGCGGCACCGTCGGTGGCGGCGGCGAAGACCACGAAACCGATGATGGTGACGGCCAACGGGCCGAAGCACAGTAACAGGGCATCAATGGGCGGAAGTTCGAGTTGCAGCATGAGTTTGGCTCCACTTTCTATGGGTTAGGCTTGTGAATCAGGCGCATACGATGGCATGATGACCTCGCGCATCTTCTGAGGATCGATGCGGAAGTTCTCGACCAACTCGACAATGTAGTGCAAATGGTGGCGCGGAATCGACACGAACAGCTCGCCGACCGCGACCTTGTTGTACATGCGTCCGCCCCCGTCGCCGAGCGCGAAGACGCTGTTGTTGGTGTGCCAGGGGGCCGCAAAGATCGACGAGCACGCCGACGGCCCTAACTCGCCGTGCGGGAAGGTGCCTTCGCGCACCGACGCCGCCCCGGCGATCTGCATGGCTTGCTGCGCCGAGCAGATGCACACCACCAGATCGACCGGCACACCGTCCGGCACTTGATCGAGCGGGGCGGCGGCCAGCGCGGTGATCGTGCCTTCGGGGAGCGAATAGCTCTGCTGCTTGTTGCAGCGCGCACCTTGCTCGGTGAAGAAGCCCTGCGCCAACGTCAGGTATTCGCCCTCGGTGATGAAGGCGTCGGCGTCCGGGTGCAACCCCAAGTGATACTGCCCGACGCGGCAGTCGTGGTGATGCGCATCGACGTAGATGCGTTGGCCCGCTTCGGCCAGCTTGACGATCTGGCAGGCGACGACGTTGACGGGTTCGTAGCCGTCCGGCGCGCCGTCGGCGCAGTAGGTGATGGCGACGGGCTGCCGCTTCACCTTCATCTTTTCGACCAGAATCGTGTTGAGATACTTCAGATCAACCGGATTTTCGGCTGGATTATTCGATGTCATGAGCGCTGCCCTCCACTCACTGATACGATGGTGCGTCGATATAGCGCACGTCGATTTGCGAGAAGGCTTGTTTGGTGCCGATGAGCGCCGACAGGAACGCCGCTTTTTCGGTGAGTTCGCTCGCCTCGCCGATGCGGATCTCGGTCGCGCCAGACGTGACGGTGATCCCGTCTTCTGGGTCGCGTTCCAGCCCGGTCACATGAATGCCGATCTCCTCCATCAATTCCTGCACCTTGCGTTCGAGCGGGTCGGCGGTGTGCACCTGACGGACGGGCATCAACGGAATATCGGGGAGCAGCGGCTTGCGCTCGACGCTTGCGCCGCCAAACAGATCCGCCGAAGTCGCCGAGTCGGGGTGACCGGGCGGTTCGTGCGCGTCGAAGACATTCAGGAATTCGGGGTATTCCAGCGGCGTATAGTCGGTGGCGGGCGGGATCTCGCGCCGTGCGATGCGCCCGGCCAGATCCGCGAAGATGTCGTTGAACGCCTCGACTTCGAGCGCCAGTTTGCAGGCATCCGCCAGCACGCGCACGTCTTGGTTGAGCGGCACGCGGGTCAAAATCGGCAGGCCGCTGGCCGCGGCGTAGCGGTCGGCGGTGTCGGTGCAGTCGTCGCGGTTGACGATCAGGCCGAGGATTTGCGTGGAGCCGCCCATCGATTGGAAGTATTTGGCGGCGGTGGCGATGTTGTTGGCCGCGTACAGCGATTGGCGGTCGTGGCCGACGACGATGATCACCTCTTCGGCCAGCGAGCGCGCCAGCGGCGTCGCAAAGCCGCCGCAGACGACA
This sequence comes from Chloroflexota bacterium, assembly GCA_010092805.1. Taxonomy (GTDB): domain Bacteria; phylum Chloroflexota; class Anaerolineae; order Aggregatilineales; family Phototrophicaceae; genus Flexifilum. The sequence goes on from JAADYY010000268.1 coordinate 5,960, forward strand.
TCGCCCAGAAAATCCATGACGATGAAGTCGAGCGCCCAGCGCGCCATCCCCAGGCGTTCCAGCACCTTGAAGCCGTGCGAGATGCCCTGGCCGCCGCAGCCGCGCCCGACATCCGGCCCGCCGATCTCGCAGCCGTAGATCGGGACGCCGGGGGCCAGGTCGCTGCGGAAGATGACATCGCCCACATCCATCTGGGCTTC
>JAADYY010000269.1 GCA_010092805.1 Chloroflexota bacterium
CTAACGATATTGGAAGGCGGGCGCGGCCAGCAGCAGCGCGATCCCGGCACCGATCTTTTCGCCGTCATCACCCGGCGCGGCGCGCGCAAAGTCCAGCACGATGTTCAGCTCGTCGTTTGTGAGCGCACGTCCATAAAAATAATTTGGTAGGAAGGTCAGCACCGGTTCCAGTTCCAGCGCAACCCCGTTCTGAACCAGCACTTCGACCAGCGCATCCGTGTCGGCGATTGCGCCCGGCAGCGATCCACCGGCAGCGGCGATGGCGCTGTTCCAGCGCATCAAGAGCGTATCCGACCACGCCGACGCCACATCGGGGAAGCCATCCGGTGCGGGCCAGGTGAACGGCAGATGCCCCATTGCTTGCAGCGGCGCGCTGACAGCGCGGAACAGGCTGCCCTGATTGCGCACATCGTAATTCATGGCGCGCAGCAAACTGATGATGTATTCGTAAGGCCGTTTGAGCTTGGGCGGTGCGTTCCAAAACTCGTCGGATGTGAAAATCTGCCGCAGCAGCGCGCGGACATCACCGTCGGTTTGCTGAAAGGTTTGCGCGCAGGCTTCCACCAGCCCCGGCGGCGGATCATCGCTCACAAAGCGGCGCACCCATTTCTGGCTCACGAAGCGCGCCGTCGAGGGGTGGCTCGCCAGCATGTCGAGTACTTGTTCGCCGTCGCTCTCGCCACCCCCGGCAGCGATCACAGTGCCGAGCACCGTCTTCTCACCGCGATCATGGAAGAAGCGGCGGAACAAAAATGTGATCGCGCCCTCTGAACTTTCCTCCGGGCGCTGCACCGACCAGCCAGTGAAGCAGCGCGCGACGGCTTTCACATCGTCTTCGGTATAGCCGCCATTAACGCCAAGCGTATGCAGTTCCAGGAGTTCGCGTGCGTAGTTTTCGTTGGGCGCGCTGCGGTCGCTCTGCACATTATCCAAGTAGAACAGCATCGCCGGGCTGTGCGCCGATGCCCCCAGCAAATCGCGGAAGCGGCCCAGGCTGTTTGGGCGAATTGCCTCGCGGTCTTCATCAACCTTGAGGAAAAGCACCGGCCCTTTGCCGATGAACACGCTGAAATGATCCGACCAAAACTCGACTGCCCGTTCGTAGAGCTGCCGCTGTGAATACAGCGCGCGCGTGGCTGCCCCGCCGATCAATGCGTTGATCACTGTGCCGCGCCGTGCGCCATATTCACGGATCAGGCTGCCAGCGTCGCTTTCCAAAATTGGGGTGAGTGGTGCCAACCGCTCCGCCAACGCCGCATCGGCGATGCTTTCCGGCGCGAGCTGCTCCTCGATGAATGCTTCAGTACCGATGGCCTGCACATGGGTGTAGAGTTCCGGGGTGACGCCGTAGGTCAACCGCCCGATCACATGAGCCACCGGATCGCGTTGGCTGGTCAGCGCGGGTGACAACGCGCCCGGCGGCATCGCCGCGAGCGCCCGCTGCATCGGTTCGGGCATTAGCGCGGCTCCGGCAGCGCCCAGCCCAAGAGATGTAAGAAACTGTCGTCGGTTCATACCCCCCTCCATCTCGGCTTTCTCTTGACTTTCTAATAAACTTCTATACACACTTTAAGCTCTAAATGTTTTCCCGGTGTAATCTGCGCGTCAAATGAGTGTAACGCCCAACCTTTGGCGCATAGATCGGCGCATAGATCAAAGAGAGCACGCCGCAGCGTGCCCCATCGTGCCCATCGCCCCCCCGCTGCTGCTGGAAACCGTCAGCGCCAGACGCGCCAGCGCGCCGACCATGTGTCAGCCCACCGCGCAACAAGCTCGCGCTGCACCTCGACGAGCAGCGCGAGTGACATCAGGCCAACGCCCAGGGTCAGCGGCACCAACCACAGATTGATCGCGCCAATGACGACGACCGCCCCGCTCGCCGTGAGCGCCACCCCAGCGCTGAACGGGATACGGCGACCCGCGCTGTAACCGTAGACAATCAACGCTAGGATTTGCAGGCCAAGCACCAGCAGAGGCACCGCCGCGAAATTCGCCTCACTCAAGTTGAGCACGCCGCCACCAATGAACAGCAGCACGGCAACCCATTCGACGGCGGATTGTTCCAGCAAATGAGCCAGCCCGAACAGCACCAGCGCCAGCGGCACAAGCTGCCAGAACACAGACTCGACGCCGAACGCATCGAGCGTGAGCAACCATGTTACCCCGATCATCCCAGCTAGTATCCACAGCCGAAGCCGTGTGATCCGCTCGACGAAATACACGAGGCTGAAGATGGTCAAAAGCACGCTGTTGACGATCAACAAAACTGCGCTCGCTGGATATGCTCGGCTGACCGTGATCAAGATCATGAAGCTGAGGAATGCAGCAACACCCGTCGTTTGCCGCAGCGGCCGCAGCCACCAGACGAGCGAACGCACACGACGCAGCGGTCGCTGCCTTGCAAGTTGGCCGGAGATGACGTGACGTATGAAAATGGCCGCGACGGCCAGCCCACTGCCGCTCAACAGCAGACGGTCGCCGATGTGTGTGAACGGTGCGGTGGTCGCCTCCAGCAGGGTTATCAGCACCGCCATTGCGAGCAGGCTCAGCGGCACATAAGGCGCGTGACGTACCCCGGCTATGCTCGCCAGAATAGCCGTCGTGAGCGCCAGCACAAGCGGCACAGCGACGATCTGTTCGATTGCTGTAGATTGCTGCCAGGCGACGGCCATCCCCAGCCCCGCCGTCAACGCGCCGACCCACAGCGGTGGTGTCGCCCAATCGATCTCGGCGAACAGCGCGACACGCAGCGTCCGATACCGAGGCGGGCGCACCACCACCATGATCCCCACGCCGATCCCCAGTTGCACCATACCGAGGATCAGCAGCAGCCCCCCATCACGATGTATCTCAAGCAGCCCCGCCAAGACCACAAGTGCGCTGTACAGCACCGCGAACCATGCGACGCGCTGGTAGCGGATCACGACGGCGGCTGCCAGCACCACGATCCCGCTGGTGGTGGTTATGTCGATCTGTGGCAGCCAGATGAAGCACGCCAAGACCCCAGCGCTGATCGCGGCGGCCCGGCTCGCGCGATACGTGGTCACCTGCCCCATCATCTGCGCGCGCCGCTCGAGCCACATCCCGGCGATACTGGTGATGATCATCACCGCCAGCAGCAGACTGAATCCTGGCAGCGCCAGCAGCCACACAATCTGTAGCGAGGTGAACAGCACTTGCAGGACGAACACTGGCATCCA
>JAADYY010000048.1 GCA_010092805.1 Chloroflexota bacterium
CCCCCCCAATCGTCCCGGCTAACGAATCGATTAGAGCATTCGTAGCCGCGTGCAACGATCTGTTGAGCCTTCCGCTAGCCATCCACGCTTAAGATCACACTGATGCGTTTGATCCGGCACTGTGCCGAAGGAGGGATACATGCGTTTCCGTCGTGGGTTTTGTGTGATCGTGGGGCTGCTGATCGCCGTTGGGGTGACCGCCACCGCCGCCGCTGTAGAGATGCGCGCGCCGGTTGTACCGCTGTCGTTTTACTGTGCGCTGGGGCTGCCCGAGTCGATCACCGTGATCGACCGCAGCGAATACACGCGCGTCTCGCTGGTGACGCAGGTCGCCTGGGTGCCGCGCTACTGGGACGCCAGCCAAAGCATCTGGCGCGGCTACCGCGCGCCGCAGCCGTTCGCACAGCCCGCCGACGCCGACTACCGCTGGATGATCTACCTGGATCTCCCGGATGGCTCGCGGCGCTGGATCATGATCCTGGAGAGCCTGTACACGCCGTCCGTTTATTACGCCTACGCCTACACCACGCTCACGCCCAGCACCGACGCCAACGGCGATCACTACGGCGCGCACCCGTGCCGCGCGTTCGTCATCCCCGCCCACTACATGACCTCACTCTTGCAGCGGCTGGAACCCTGGAACGGCTGATCTACAGATCGCCGCCGATCTCACCCTCATCGTCCTCATCGCGCCGCCGCTCTGATGGATCGGTTGGGGGATCGAACGGCTCGGCGGCGGTCACGCCCGGCTGATACGTCGTGTAAACGACAACAGGCAGCGCGCTGGCGGCCAACCACCGCTCGATCAGCTCGCGGTGCTGCGGCCATTCGTCGCTGGAGCCGGGAGGCGTCAGTGCCACACTGCCGATCGCTTCGCGGCGGTGATCGCGGGCCAGCAGCAGCACCACCGTATCCACGAAGCGCAGCCGCGTCGCGCCGACGGGCGATTCGCGCACGACCATGAAGCCGAGCGTCGGGCGCGCTTCCGACCAGCGCCAGAACATCCCCGGCTGGATGCGCCCCTGCCGGCACTGCCGGGTATACGACGCGAACGCCGCCGGGTAGCGCTGCTGCAAGGCCAACGCCAGCGGACTCTGCTCCGGGCGACCGCGCGCGTTGTGCCCAAACGCCAGAATCTGCGCGCGGGTGAGCAGCGGGTCGCCCTTGACGTAGGTCACGGGCATCTCAGCCGCCCCCAGCGCGGGGATCGACGGCCCACAGCCGGATCGTGCCGTCGAAGCCGCTCGACGCCAACAGCGATCCATCGCGGCTGAAATCGACGCCCGTCACCCCGCCGTTGTGGCCTGTGAGCACCGCCAGCGCAGCGGCTTCGACCGGAGTCGCACGCGCCGCCGCTAGATCCGGGACGGCCCACAGCCGGATCGTCCCGTCAAGGCTGGCCGACGCCAACAGCGATCCGTCGGGGGTGAAGGCCGCGCTGGTGACTTCGCGCAGGTGCCCAAAGAAGCGGGCGATCTCGGCGTCGGTCGTTGTGTCGATCAAGCGGATGATCCCGTCAACGCCGAAACGGGCGATCAGCGCGCCGTCGGGGCTGGTGTAAAACCAGTCACGCGGTGGCACCGTCGCGCTGCCGGGCGGAGTGGTGCGTGTCGAGATGGTGCTCAGATATGCGCCCGTCTCAATATTCCAGCGGCGGGCGAGGTTATCGGCATACACCGCCAGAATCCCGTTCGAGAAGCCGACGCCACCCGCGCCGACAAACGCATCGGTCAGCGCGACGGTGTCTTCACGGGGATCGCCGCCGCTCGCCGTAGCTTGGATCGTCACGGTGCCGTCGGAGGGCGTCCAGGTCGCCAACCGCGCGCGATCCGCTGTCCAGGCCGCCCGGTCGGTCGACGCGCCCGCGCCGATCACCGGGGTGCGGTCGTCGGCGGCGAACGCCAATTCGACATAGCGCCCGGTCGAGTCAGCTTCGGCCACCAGCCGATCCGCCGCCTCGGTTTGCAGATCCCACACATAGACGCGGGTGTCGTCGGCGCTCGCCAGGCGCGCCCCGTCCCGGCTGAAGGCCAGCGCCTGCTGATACGTCTGCGTGGCGAGTGAGACGAGCAGCGCGGACGACTCGACCGACCACACGTGCGTATAGCCGCTGGGGTCGCTGGAGGCGAACAACGACCCGTCTGGGCTGAAGGCCAGCCGCCCCGGCGCGTACAGATGCGCGGTCAGCGGGATCGGCTCGTGCGGCTCAGCCAGATCCCACAGCAGCACCGAGCCGTCCGCGCCACCGGTCGCGATCTGGCGTCCGTCCGGGCTGAACGCCGCCGTCGCTGCGCCGCCCTGCCCGCTGAGCAAGATCGGCTCGGCGTCGCCGTCACTGATCCAGACGCCGAGCGTCGTCACCACCGCCAGCGTCGCGCCATCCGCTGACCAGACCAGCGACTGCACCGCACCGCTGCCCATCCGCCGGATCTCGATGAGTTGGGCGGCGGTGTCCGCTGTGATCATTGGGGCGGTCGGTTGGGCGTGCAGCGGCGCAGCGGCAGTCATCATCGACAGCAGCCCCACGATCAGCCAGCGGATCGACCGGAGGCCGGACGTGTCTCGGTTTTCGCAGTTAATTAACATCTTCATATCACATATTTGGGATAATTTGGGATAAGTCATGTTTTATCCCAAGAATGACGGTTGGAATAAATCGGCTTGGGATAAACGCCGCCGATTTGGGAAATCTGCGGCGCGCTTGGCACCGCGATCACCACTATTGTACCGCGAACCACACCGATCTGGCCCCTGATCTAGCGGCGCTGTTACCCTTTCTGGGCAAGAGACGTTATCATAGCGGCAAATTGCGGCGAGGCATGACACACGGAGAAGGACACACGCGACATGGCGAACTTTGACTTGATGCGCCGGTTGGCCCAGCCAGAGGGCGACAAGATTATGCTGCTGGTGATGGACGGCCTGGGCGGGCTGCCGCTCACCGCAGACGGCCTGACCGAATTGGAAACGGCCAAAACGCCGAACATGGATCGGCTGGCGCGGGAGGGCAGCAGCGGCCTCAGCATCCCCGTAGCACGCGGCATCGCGCCCGGCAGTGGCCCGGCGCATCTGGCGCTGTTCGGCTACGACCCGCAGGTGTACGACATCGGGCGCGGCGTGCTCGAAGGCATCGGCATTGGGCTGGATGTGGACGAAGGCGACGTGGCGATTCGCGGCAACTTCTGCACCATCGACGCCGGCGGCCTGATCACCGACCGCCGGGCCGGGCGCATCCCCACCGAAGAGGGGGAGAAGCGCGTCGAACTGCTGAAGGATATTCAGCTTGACGGCATCCAACTGCAAGTCCGTGCGGGCGAGGGCTATCGGTTTGCGTTGGTGCTGCGCGGCGACGACCTGCACCCAGAGATCGCCGACACCGACCCGCAAGCGACGGGGGTCGCGCCGCTGCCCGCTCGTGCGCTCGAACCGCAGGCCGAACGCACCGCCGCGCTGGTGAATCAGTGGCTGGATTTGGCGAAGGAGCGGCTGCGCGGCCAGGAACCCGCGAATATGGTCACGCTGCGCGGCTTCGCCACCGATCCGAAACTGCCCAAGTACAGCGATGTCTACAAACTCAACGCCGCCTGCGTCGCCACCTACCCGATGTACAAGGGCGTCAGCCGGCTGGTGGGCATGACCGTGATCGAGACGGACACGCACTTCAGCATTCAGGACGAATTCGACAAGGTCGCCGCGATCTGGACTGATTACGATTTCGTCTTCTGTCACGTCAAGTACACCGATAGCCGCGGCGAGGACGGCAACTTCGACGGCAAGGTCGAGATCATCGAGCAGGTGGACGCCGCGCTGCCGACGCTGCTCAACCTCAACCCCGGCGTGCTGGTCATCACGGGCGATCATTCGACCCCGGCCAAGTATCGCGCGCACACTTGGCACCCCGTGCCCACGCTGCTGTGGGCACCGGAAACGCACATGCCCGACCGGGCGACCGCCTTCGGTGAGCGCGAGGCGATGACCGGCGCGCTCGGTCAGTTCAACGCCACCGACCTGATGCCGTTGGCGCTGGGCCATGCCCGCCGCCTGGTCAAGTTCGGCGCGTAGCCGGGAAGCCGAGAGGAGATCATTCGATGGGATCAAATCGTTATGTGCGTGGCCTGATCATCTGGGCCGTCATCGCGGTGATCGCGGTGGCGGTCGTCATCGTCACCGGGGCGTCCGGCGGCGAACCGGGCAGCGATGCTGCCACCCTCGCCGGGATCGCCGGTGGCATCGCCGGGATCAGTGCGCTGGCAGCGGTGTGGTTCGCGTTTCTGTGGCGGATGTCGATCCGTGCGCAGCGCCGCCAGCAGCAAGCGGCTGATCAGCAGTCCGCCGACCAGCCGGAAAACGCCGAGGGGTAACGCACTTGGTCACGGACGCCACGCCGGGTAGGTATCGATGTGGCTGCCCGCGATCAAGCGGCTGACCGCCCCACTGGCGACCTCGACGCTGTAGACGCGCAGGCGGTCACGGAACACGCCGCTGATCGCCAGCCGTGTGCCATCCGGCGACCAATCCAGCGTTTCGATGTGGTTGAACGCGCCGGGGATCAGCACGTGTGGAGCAGTGCCCGGCGCGCTGATTTCAAGGAGATAGACCGCCACTGCACCATTATGCTCGCCCACCACCGCGATCTGCACGCCATCCGGCGACCAATCCGGCCCCCAAATATCCACCGCTGGCAGATCAAACAGCCGCGTGATCGCCCCGCTCACCGGGTCGAGCAGTTCCAGACGGCTGGCGACGCCGTTGGCGGTCATGGTGCGGGTGATGTAGGCCAGTTGCGTGCCATCCGGCGACCACGCCGGATCGAATTGGAAATTGTTTGGCCCCGGTTGGGTGATCGGCTGGGGGTCGCCGCCCTCAATATCAATGCTGAAGAGCGCTGGCGAACCCACTTCGCCCAGGTGAAAGTAGCGTTGAAACACGATGTGCGCTCCGTCCGGCGACCAACTCAGCGGTGGGTGCGGGCCGTCGAGTTCGGCGACCGTATGCGCGGTGCGGTGGCTAAGATCGAAGATGTTGAGCCGTGAGCGTGTTGTGTAGGCGATAGCTGTGCCGTCGGGTGACCAGGCGAGGCTCCCGGTGATGTCTGGATCGCACAGCAGCGGGCGCAACAGCCTGCGCGATACATCGTACAAGTGAATGCCTGCACAGCCGGGCCGCTCCGAGACGAACGCCAGCACCGTCCCAGCGCTCAGCGGTCGGCTCAATCCCAGGCTCATACCCACGAGAATCAGGCTGAAGGCCACACCGATCACGGCGAGGCGGAGGCTGAACAGAAACATGTGCGAGCGCTTGATCATGGGCTGCTCCTCATGCCGTCTTTCGCGACGGGATCACGGATGCCAGGCCGGGGGCACCGCCAGCGTAACCAGGCAGGACACTGACGCGCCGCGTGTCGCCAGTGGCGACCTCGACGCTGTGGATGTTCAAATCTCCGCTGGCTACCGCGCTATTGGCCTCAAGATGTGTCCCATCCGGCGACCAACCCAGCCCGGCGATGTTGGCGTGTGTCCGATCAGATCATTGATCGGGACTACAGCTAGGTACGCCGCCGGAAGTAGTCGGTTGCCCCCTCCGCGCTGGAGATGGTGTCGGTGCGCTCCCACCCCGCCGCGATGAGGTCGTCGCGGATGCGGTTGGCTTCGCCACGCGCCACGTTTTCGCGGGCGTCCCGGTCGTAGCTTTCCGGATCGTATGTCTCGATGATTACCATGCGGTAGCGCAGTGCATCGCCGGGATCGTATTGGAAATCGGCGCGGCAGTAGCTGTAGCCGGCCTCCATAAGGTGGCTGTCGAACGGCCCCACGCGGCTGGGGTTGTCGTTGCGCCCCGCCGAATCGGGCAGCGGTGGCAGCGGCTCGTCGATGGGTTCGGTGAAGTCGTCGTCGTCCCAGGGTTCATGTTCCGGCATGTCGTTTGGTTGGTCAGTCATCGGGTCGATCTCCTCGCTCACACTCAGATTATCAAGAACGCGATTATCGCGCATGATCAGGGCTGTGCGCGAGTCTCGGTGCGCGTCTGGGGTAGCTCGTGGGCCGCCACCGCAAACGGGATCGGCGTGCTGACCTGCGCGCTGCCATCGGTCAACGTTGCCTCGGCGATCAGCTCGTGCGCGCCGAGTTCGAGCGTCCACCACAGCGCCCAGGGGGCGGCTTCGACGGTGCCGAGCGGCTCGCCGTTGAGCAGGTAGGTGACCGACGCGGTTTCCGGCGGCGTCCCGACGGTCAGGCGCACACGCTGCGCGCTGATGGGCAGCAGCGGCGAGATCTCGAAGATCGTGTACGGGTCGGGTTCGAGCAAGCGCACCCCGACATTTGCGTCCGGCACCTGGACCGGTGCGCCCGTCGGCGGTTGCGGCAGGTTGTTGCGGATGGCCCAGTCGCGGGCTTCCTGCGGCAGCACGGCGAACACCCGTTCCACGCGATCTTCGGGCGGGGTATCGTCGTCCGCCAGCGCCCCAGTGCGCCGATCCAGCGTGAAGCGCTGGTAGATGTTATCGACGCCACGCGGTTCGGTGCCGTCGATGAACCACTCCAGGCGGCGGCGCGGGCAATCGCGGGAGGGCAGCAGGCCGCTGAGCGCGCACACCTCGATGCGGGTGAGACCCGGCGGTCGCTCAAAGCCGATCTCTGGCTGGCCGAGCAGCACCTCGCGCATGAACGCATTCCAGATCGGCCCGGCACCCGTCAGCCCGGTGACATCGACCATTGGCGTGTTGTCGGCGTTGCCCACCCACACCCCGCCAACGAGATTCGGCGTGTACCCAACGATCCAGTTGTCGCGGTAATCGGTGGTGGTGCCGGTTTTGGCCGCCGCTGGCCGCCCGATGTTGAGCGCGCTGTTACGGCCAAACGCGCGCAGTCGCGCCTCGTCGTCGCTGAGCATGTCGCTGATCAGCCACGCCAGCCGCTCATCGATGATCTGGGTTGTCAGTGGGGCGGGCTGCCACTCGTGGAGCACGTCGCCCGCCCGCGTCTCGACGCGCAGCAGATAGACGGGTTCGACACGGTGGCCGCCGTTGGCGAAGCTGCTGTAGGCCTGCACCAGATCGAGCAGGCGGACTTCGCCGCCGCCCAGCGTGATCGCCAGGTCGAGGTTGGGGTTGGTGGCGAGCGTGCCCAGCCCGGCGTCGGTGGTCAGTTGAATCAGCGGTTCCAGCCCGACGTGCTCCAGCGCGACGACC
>JAADYY010000270.1 GCA_010092805.1 Chloroflexota bacterium
ACACCGCGCCCGATCTGTTGTCCGATGCACGGTGGTAGCTACATGCGCCAATCGTGCTTTCCTCCACCCGCTAAAGACGGGTGGTTTCCAGCAAGGAGGGTTCGATGAAACCGCTCGCGTTGGCATCGCTGCGCTTCTACAAGCGTCGTTTGTCGCCGCTCATTCCGTCGGCGTGCCGCTTTGAGCCAACCTGCTCTGTATATATGTACCAGGCCATCGAGAAGTATGGCGTTTTCAGAGGCGCTTGGATGGGCATCAAGCGCATTGGGCGCTGCCACCCGCTCCATCCTGGCGGCTATGATCCAGTGCCATGAAGGCGGGTACAACCGAGGTGAGGAGTCATCATTTGAGCACAAAGTTACGACGACTGCGGTTGGTTGCCGCGCTCATGGCGGTGCTGCTGCTGGCGTCAGCTTGCGTCGCACTGCCGCTGGAAGCGGGATGGACGAGTTTGTCGCTGGTGGGCGACCCGGCACGTATCTTCCTGGCCTACAGCGACGTTATCGCATTGATTAATCCGAGCAACGGCCAGGCCGTGCAGTTGCTGGATGCCAACGGGAATGTCCGGTTGGACAGCGAAGGTAACCCGCGCGTTTGGTCGGTGGAGCTGCAAACCGCTGCCACGTTCTACTCTGCCCCCGTTTTCCCCGACCCCGACACGATGTTGATGGCGTCCTACGAGCAGCGCGTGTTCCAGATCGGCTTGTCGGATGCGCGCGTGCTCAACGGTGAGGGCGCGGAACTGCCGGGCAATGTTGTCAGCGACCCGGTGCTGGCGGGTAATCGGTTCATCGTGGGCTTTAACCAGAACAGCGTTTCGGCGTTGGATGCTGAAAACTTGGACACGCTGTGGTCGTTTGAGACAGAGCGCGGCGTCTGGACTCAACCGCTGCTGCTAGACGATACGGTGCTCATCCCAACGATGAATCACATCCTCCACGCGGTCAACGTTGAGACCGGCGTTGAGCGCTGGAGCGTCGACTTGGGCGGTGCTGTCGCTTCCACGCCGCTGCACGTGGGCGGCGATTTATTCGTTGGCACGTTGGGGCGCAGGCTGTTCCGCATCGATGCAAGAAATGGCGACATTCTCGCCGAATACGAGACGCAGGGTTGGGTATGGTGTACACCTGCGCTGGCGGACGGTGTGCTTTACCTGGCTGATCTTGACGGTTACGTGTATGCGTTGACTATCGATAGCAACGGGGCTTTCGAGGAATTGTGGCGTCGTCAGGTGGCTTCGAGTCGCGGTATTCGCGCGACACCCATCGTGACGGAGGACACCATTATCGTCGGGGCACGCGACCGTGTCGTGTACTGGTTGGATCGCAGCACGGGCGCGCCCATCGCTGACGGCCAGGATGGACAGCGTGCGGTCGCTGGTGAGATTCTGGCGGATATGCTGCTGCTGGAACCCAGTGAGTCGCTCAACATCGATGAGCCGGTGGTGCTGGTGAGCACCAACTCGCGCGAAGAACTGCTGATCGCGTTCACGGTCGATACCGGTCGCCGCGAATGGACTTTCCGACGCTAAAGAAGGTGTTTTAGGAGCCGCTGATGGATTTCATTCTGAACCCATTCGTCACACTGCTGACGTTCCTGTATTCGGTGTTTGGCAACAACATGGTGCTGGCGATTGTGGTGTTCACCATCGCGGTGCGCTTTCTGACGTACCCGCTCACGGTGCAGCAGTTGCGGTCCTCGCAGGCCATGCAGAAATTGCAGCCGGAACTGAAGAAGCTGCAAGAGAAGCACAAAAACGACCGCGAAAAGCTCGCGCAGGAACAGATGCAGCTCTACCGCGAGTACGGCGTCAACCCGGTGGGCGGGTGTTTGCCCCTGCTCATCCAATTCCCGATTTTCATTGGCCTGTACCAGGCGATCATCCATGCGTTGGCCGCGACCCCCACGCATCTGATCGATCTTTCTGGGCGTCTGCTCATCCCTGGGCTGGACGGCGTGATTCCGATGCAGAATATGTGGCTGGGCATGGATCTGACGCAGCCGCCGAATCTTGCCGCGCCCTTCCCCACCCTGTTGATCGGTATCGCTTTGCCGGTGCTGACGATGGTGACGACGTGGCTGCAATTCAAGCTGACGATGCCCACGCCGCAGCCTGCCGAAGATGGCAAGCCGAACCAGATGCAGGCCATGACCCAGTCGATGACGACGATCATGCCGCTGATGTACGGCTTCTTCGCACTGTCGTTCTCGGTCGGCTTGTCGATCTATTTTGTGGTCTCGAATCTGGTGGGTATCGCCCAATACACCATCATGGGCCGCGCGAATTACAAAGCCGTCTTTGGGTTTGGGCCGGAACCGCGGGATCTGCAGCCGCGCAACAAGCCGGACAGCAAAGCGCTGCCTGCGAAAAATGAGTCGAAGGGGCCGGAGACCGTCTCCGGCAGGGCGAATTCATCGCGGTCACGATCCAGCAACGGGAACCGGGCGAACAACGGGAACCGGGCAGGCAACGCGAACCGCGCCAGCCGCAGCAACCGGTCAACACAGCGGGCCAAGCGGTCGCGCTAGACGTGTAACTTGAACGCGGACGCATGATCCGCAGCGTGACGAGATTCAGACGATGAGTGCAGAACATTCAATCGAGACGACAGGTGAGAATGTCGAGGACGCGATTGCAAAAGGCTTGGCGGAGCTTGGCGTTGGCCCCACCGAAGTAATCGTCGAGGTGTTGGAAGAACCGAGCCGCGGCGTGTTGGGGTTTGGGGCGCGCCCGGCGAAAGTGCGCCTGCAACTGCTCAGCCGACCGCAGCCGCCGCCCCCGCCGCAAGCGGCCCCGGAAAGTGTGGAACGCCCGGCGCGTCCCCAGCGCCCAGCACGGCCCGCGCGGGCACCGGAGCCACCGCCGTACCTTGAGATTGATGACGAAGATGAGGACGGCGATCACGAGATTGCGGTGTTCACTGAAGCGGAGGCGGTGCCCGAAGCCGAACAGGACGACGAAGCGGCGGTTGGGAAGGTAGTACTCACCGAATTGCTCGAGCGAATGGGCATCCGCAATGTTGAGGTGGTCGTACGGCGCGCCCGTGCGAGCAGCAACAACGAGTCTGCGCCCTGGGTACTGGACGTGGTGGGCGGGAACAGCCAGCAGTTGATTGGGCGGCGTGGCGAGACGCTGGCAGCTTTGCAGTACATCTCGCGTTTGATCGCCAGCCGGGAATTGCAGCGGCGCGCCGAACTGATCATCGATGTGGATGGTTACAAAGGGCGACGGGCGCAGTCGCTGTACGCGCTGGCGATGCGCATGGCGGATGAAGCGATTGAGCGTGACCGTACCGTTGCCCTGGAGCCGATGCCGCCCCATGAGCGCCGAATCGTCCATATGGCGCTGCGTGAGCGCACCGACGTGATCACCCGCAGCGTTGGTGACGGCACATCACGGAAAGTCACCATCATTCCGCGCTCTTCATGACCCGCCGCGCTTACCTGGCGATTGGGCACGTCGCTGCTGATATGACGCCGCAGGGCCGGGTGTTGGGCGGTACCAGCGCTTATGCCGCCCAGGTCGCGGCGGCCTTCGGGTTACAGCCGATGATCTGGACGAGCGCCGCCCCCGATGACCCACTCCTCGCGGCTCTCGCACACCAGGCGGATGTCGATCTGCTGCCTTCTGATCACACCACAACGTTCGAGAATATCTACGCGAGCGCAGAGCGTCAGCAGGTTGTCCGCGCGACCGCTGCGCGCTTAACCCCGGCTAATCTCCCCAATCACCTGCGCGATCAGCGCACAAACCGCGTACCACTGGTGCATCTTGCGCCGATTTGCGACGATGTGGCTCCAGCGCTTGCCCATCACTTCGCCGACTCGACCGTGCTAATCACTCTGCAGGGCTGGCTGCGACGCTGGGGTGCAGATGGCAGTGTGCGCTTGCGCCGCTGGTTCGAAGCGGATGTGCTGCGCAAGGCGGATTTGGTGGTGCTGAGTGAGGAAGACATCGCCGCCGCGCCCGATCTAGAGGCGCAGTTCGCACGCTATGCCCGGCATTTGGTGGTGACGCGGGCGGCGCGCGGCGGGATCTATTATCGTGACAGCGTGCCAATGCCCTACGCCGCGCCGATGATGCCCCAGGCCAGCATCTGCGACCCGACCGGCGCGGGCGACATTTTCGCGGCGGCGCTGCTGGCGAGCTGGCCGCTGCTGGAGTCGGATGCGCGGTGGGCGCTGGCGGTTGCTGCGCAGTTGGCGGCGCTCAGCGTGACGCGGCGCGGCCTGGCCAGTGCGCCTTCGGCAGCGGAAGTTCGCTCAGCTTTGGCGGGATCACAACGAAGGCTACAAGTCGATGCCTAACTTGATCGAATCTATTCTCTACAACGGGCGCATCATCACGCTGCACGCTGATCAGCCGCGTGTTTCGGCGCTGGCGATCAGCGGTGGGCGTGTGGTGGCGCTGGGGTCGGATGATGAGATCCTCGGCCTGGTGGGGCCGACCACCCGCTGCGAGGATCTCAACGGCCAGTGCGTGATCCCTGGGCTGACCGATGCACACATCCACTGGCAGCGGACGGCAGCGGCGCTTCAGCACGTCGATCTGGTGGATGTGCCGACCAAAGCCGAAGCGCTGGCGCGGGTCGCCGCGCAGGCCGCCGCGACCCCAGCGGGTGAATGGGTGCAGGGGCATGGTTGGGCACAAGGGATCTGGCCGGATCCGGCGTTCCCCACAGCGGCAGATCTCGATGCTGTGGCACCAGATCAGCCGGTGTACCTGTCGGCGCGCAGCGGCCACGCGGCCTGGGCTAACAGCCTGGCGCTCAAGCACGCGCAGATCGACGCCGACACGCCCGATCCCGACGGCGGGCAGATTCTGCGCGATGCCAGCGGCGCGGCGACGGGTATTCTGCTGGAACCGGCAGCGATGAAGCTGGTCGCCGACGCGATCCCGCCGTTGACGACGGAACAGATCGCCGGGCAGATGCAGGCCGCGCAGCAGCTCGCCTTGTCACTGGGGTTGACGGGGCTGCACGACTTCGACGATCAGACATGTTTGGCGGCGCTGCAACTGCTCCGTGAGCGCGATGCACTGCGGCTGCGGGTTGTCAAGAATTTCAACAAGCGCTACCTCGACTCGGCGCTGGATATGGGGGTGCGCTGGGGTTTCGGCGATGACTGGCTGCGGATCGGCGGGTTCAAGCTGTTCGCCGACGGCGCGCTGGGGCCGCTCACCGCGCTGATGATCGAGCCGTATGACGAACAGCCGGATAACTTCGGGATGGTGGTGACGCCGAAAGCCGAGCTGCTCGACTTGGCGAGCCGCGCCAGCGCTGCCGGGTTCCCACTGACGATCCATGCCATCGGCGATCTGGCGGTGCGCGATGTCCTCGATGTATATGCGCAGCTCCGCGCGCAAGAGGCCGCGCGCGGCCTGACCGATCTGCCCCGTCATCGCATCGAGCATGTGCAGCTCATTCACCCGGATGATGTGGATCGGCTGGCCGAATTGCAGATCATCGCGTCGATGCAGCCGATCCATGCGACTTCGGATTATGAGGTCGCGGATCGCTACTGGGGGGATCGCGTGGCATGGTCGTACAACCCACGTTTGCAGCTTGATCGCGGCGTGAGGGTCGTGTTCGGCTC
>JAADYY010000271.1 GCA_010092805.1 Chloroflexota bacterium
AGCAGGGCGCATTCCGCCACCGCCCGGTGATCCCGGTGGACGACCAGGGCCACCATCCTCGCCGCTGTCGGGGCGGGTGGGGCGCAGACCACTGCCGCCGCCGGGTGCGCCTGGCATTGCGCCCGTCGAGCGGCGTGCGTCGCCGCCGCCAGAATCGGGGCGAGCAGGGCGCATTCCGCCACCGCCCGGTGATCCCGGTAGGCGTCCGGGATCGCCGCGCGAGCCGGGATCGGGGCGGTTCCCGCCGCCACCCAATGGGCCGGTCGCTGGCCGGCCTGATCCGCCACCGCCGAGCGGGCCGGATGGTGGTCGGCCCGTGCCGCCGCCGTCCGGGCGCAGCGGTGCTCCCGGCTGGCGCGTACCGCCCCCTTCGGCTGGGCGTTGGCGCGGCGCGTTGCCGAGCGGGTTTTCGCGCGGTGGCAACCCACCTCCCCGGATCGGGCTGGGCGTCGAGATCCCCGAGCCGCCAGATCGCGGTGGGCCAGGCAGATTCCCGCCGCCGGGTGATGGCGTGCGGGGGGACGGCAGCCCAGCACCACGCACCGAAGCCCGGCGCGGCGCGCCATCATCTTCGTCGTCGTCGTCGCCGTCCCCATCTTCGGGGTTGCCAAGTAGTGGGCGGCGCGGCGATGACCGGATCAGAAACCCAGGCTCATCGTCGTCTTCGAGATCTGGGTTTTCATCTTCAGGTTCGAAGTCGTCGTAAAATTCGTCGTGATCGCTCATTATAATGCTTACCCTCGATGTACATCTATCGATGGTCGTTCGTCGGTGGCCTCAACGGCGCGGCTGACGCCGGGTGTCGGTGTGGTGCGCAGTTGCTCAGGCAAAATCCTCACACCGATCCCGCTGGGGCATAGTTTGAAGCGGCTGATTGCGTCGGTTGAACTGGCAACCGCAAACCGCTGTTAATTTCTGTGTGAATTTCCGTTCGAATTTCCGTCCGCACATCGCTACCCATAGATCTTTTTTGGTACAGGCTGATCAGTCAAGGCAAAGAATCAAATTATCCGGTGCAGCGCACCAGCCTCTTAAAATTGCTTATGACCCCATTGCTGTGGGGTATACAATCATCGGCGCGGCCCGCCCTCGCTGGCAACGTGTACGAGCGCGCCGGGGAACAGTTACACAATTTCACAGTGACAGCATATCATATTTTCCTGCGATTTCGTTAATTTTAGCACAAAAATTCTGTAAGAAAACCGGCATCAGCAGAGTCGCGCCCCGATCTGCGCCTATGTTACAATCTGGTTGCAACCAGATTGAACTGATCGCGTTGTGGTGATGAGGCGTGGGTGTGTGGGATGCGGGCGACCATGGAACCGTCGATTGAACTGCTGTGGCAGCTCAACTACGAATACAACACGCGGCTGTCGAGAGCGCGCACCACCATCGATTTGGTGGAGCGGTTGGTGGCCGAACGCGGCGCGCCCCGCGAGTCGCCCCTCCGCGCAACACTCACTTATCTGCACACGCAACTGACGCATTTCCAGCAAGCACACCGCCATTGGCGCTACACTTTTTTCTACGAATCCCCGGCCAGCAAGCGCGTTGTGCAGTCCGACGCGGCGGTGCGGGCGGCGTTCAGTCAATTCCAGCATCTGCACGCAGATCAGCAGGCGACGCTGGCCCAAATGTGGGCCAGCTTCAGCGATTTACCGCGCCCAGATACCCGACTAACGCGCGTCAGTACCGGCGATTTGTGGCCGTTGGTACACAGCGCCGTCAGCGACCTGATCGAGTTCGATGCCTACGTTGAGCAGCTTGCCGCCGAATGAAGTGTGATCCAGCGCGTGGGTGATCCGCCAAACACGGTGTCAGGCGGATCGCGCGGTCACTTGGCTTCGAGGGTTTGCAGTTCGTCCAGCAGGATGTACCCCTGACGGAGCGCCGTCAGGGCGGCTTCGTGCCGATCTTTGGCGTTGAGTTTGTCCATCGCCTGCGCCAGGGTTTCGATCAAAACGGGCAGCGTGAGCTTGAGGCGCTCGGCGATGCTGCTGTTTTCGAACCCAGCGGCGATCAGCAGCAGAATTTGCCGCTCCTGCTCAGCCAATTGAATCGCATCCGGGCGCGCCCCCACGACGCCGGTCACAACCTTCTCCGCCACGCCATGCCCCAACACCAGATGCCCCTGCGCCACCTTCATGATCCCGTCGATGAGGTCGGTTTCCTGCACCGACTTCAGCAAATAACCATGCGCCCCGGCGCGCAGCGCTTGCATCACATACCAGTCCTCGTCGCGCCCGGTGAGCACAAGGGCTTTGGTCTGCGGGGCGCGGGTGCGAATATCTGGCAGAATTTCGAGGCCGCTGCGGTTGGGCATGTTCAGGTCGAGCAGCAGCACATCCGGTGACAGGGCCAGCGTCTGCTGGAGCGCGGTTTCGCCGTCGCCCGCCTCACCGACGATCATCAGCTCATCGCGCGCCGCCAGAAAACTGACCAGTGTGCGCCGCAGAATCGTGTGATCATCCGCGATGATCAGCCGGAGCGGCAGCCGCAGCAGCGGCCCGGTATCCGGCACCACACCCTCGATGGGGTTGGCCGACTGTGTGGGGGCATCCACGCTTGATTCAGTGCGGATCGATGCGTCGAGCGCCTGCGCGAACGCCTCGCCAGATTGGAAGCGCCGGTCGGGCTGCTTTTCCAGCGATTTCAGGATCACGCTTTCGAGCGCCAGCGGGAGATCAGGTTTGATATTACGCAGCGGCGGCGGCGGTTGCTTGACATGCTGCATCAGCAGGGCAGGGATGTCGTCGGAGGCGAACGGCAGCTCGCCCGTCGCCATCTCGTACAGCACCACGCCCAGCGAATAGATGTCGGTGCGGTAGTCCAGCTTGAGCGCCTGCGCCTGTTCCGGCGAGAGATAGGCGGGCGTGCCGATGATCATGCCGTCGGCGGTGACGCGCTTGGCTTCACGCGGCAGCGCCAACCCCAAATCCATGATTTTGATCAGGCCGTCGGGTGTCACTTTGATGTTGGCGGGTTTGATGTCGCGGTGGATGACCTGGCGCTTGTGCGCGTAATCGAGCGCCTGCGCGATCTGTTTGCCCAATTCAACGACCACTTCAGGCCGGGAAGGGATATAATGGGTCAGCGACTCGCCTTCGACGAATTCCACCACCAGAAAATGCTGGCCGCGCTCCTCATCCATATCGTAGATCGCCATGATGTTGGGGTGGTTCAGGTGGGCGACGGCGGTCGCTTCCTGGAAAAAGCGGCGGCGGGCGGCTTCGCGCATGTTCGGCAGCAGAATTTTCAGCGCGACTTCGCGGTTCAACCGCTTATCGAGCGCTTTATACACCGTCGCCGTCGATCCTTCGCCGATGAGTGTCCGTACTTCGTAGCGATTCCGGAGCGTGCGTCCGATCATGATGACCCAATAAACACCTTTTGCACGATAAACATGACCACTAGCATAACATATGGCACGAGCAAGCGCACAAACTTGTAACCAAGCCGCGTCACGGCCAGTGCGATGTGAAACCTATCTAAAATTCACACTGTATTTACGCAACAGCAAAGCCTGGAGTTTCAGCCATGACTATCACAAGACGGCCCTATAACGGCGCGCCGGATCTGGCGCGGATGCAGATGCTCAACGCGGCGGCGCGGGCACAGCGCGGGATCTGCGGGTACTTGCACCCCGGCGATATTCCGCACCGCATTTACAATGGGCTGCGTCGCTACGCGCCCGAAGAAATCGCGTATGTCTGGGAGGATGACGCGGGGGCACTGATCGCCTACTGTTTGCTGTACCCGGAATACTGCGGCTTTGACCTGCAAATCCACCCGGATTGGTTGGCGGCGGCGTTTGAAGCGGATCTGCTGGCACAGTCTGAAGATCTGGCCCGTGCCTGGAAAGATCGGCGCGCTGCCGATGACGAGCCGTGCGAGGCCGTTGAGGTCGATCTGTTCGATTGTGACGAGCGGCGGATCGCGTGGGCGCTGGCGCACGGCTTCACGCCCGCCGAAACACCGGACAATGCGATCACGGTGCGCGCATTGCGTGCATTGGAGGAAACGAGCGCGCCGCTCCCGGACGGCTTCACCGTCCGCAGTACGACGGGGATCGAAGAGGCGGCAGCCCTGGCCGAGGTACACAGTCGCTCGTTCGACTCCGATTGGACGGCGGCGGAGTACGCGCGCGTGATGCGGTCGCCGGGCTATGACGCCGAGCGCGAATGGATTGTGGTGGCACCGGACGGGCGTTTCGCGGCGTTTTGCATTTATTGGGTGGACACCGTGAACAAAAGCGGCTACTTCGAGCCGGTGGGCACCCACGCCGATTTCCGGCGGCTGGGGTTGGCGCGCGCGCTCATGGTTGCGGTGATGCGGCGGATGCAGGCGCTGGGCCTGACGACCGTGCAGGTCAACCATGACATGGACAACCCGGCCTCGACGAAGCTCTACGAAGGGCTGGGGTTCGCCCGCCAGCACACCGTCACCATCTACAGCAAGCGCGACTCGACCTAATCAAGCGGGTTTCACGGTTGTTAAAATGTGCTATACTCAGCGCTTGTGAATTCGAGAACGAGGACATGCATTGATGCGAATGATCGGGCCGCTGCTGCTGTTGACCGTGGTGCTGACTGCCTGCGTGGGCGACGCGCCGTCGAGCATCGCTTATGCTGATGTGCCGCTGGTTGGTGATGTGAGCCGGGGTGAGGTGCTGTACAACGAACCGATCAACGGCATAGCGAGCTGTTTGAGTTGTCATCAACCCGGCGCGGTGGCCGCCCCAGTGCTCGATGGCTACGCGGCGCTGGCTGCGGAGCGCGTGGCGGGCGAGTCGGCGCACGAGTACACGTTTTACGCAATTGCGGAACCCGCGCGCCACATCGTCGAAGGCTACGGCAACGTCATGCCCAACACCTACGACGAGGCGCTCTCGCCGCAGGAGATGGCCGATTTGATCGCGTATTTACTCAGTTTGTGACTGCCAGCGCAGCAGCCGCCAGAGCGCCAGGCCAAACAGCACTGCGATCAGCGCTTCGTGCGTGAGGCACCAGGGGCAGAACGCGCCGATCACGAAGGCTTGCAGGTACACCAAGTAGACCGAATACAGGAACGCGAACAGCACCACGCCGAAGACCAGCGCCGGGCCGTAATTGCGCAGCAGGCCGATGCGGCTTTCCAGCACCAGCAGCCCCACGACGAGCAGGTTGGTGGCCAGCCCCAGCCAGGCGATGGGGATGCCCGCGACTTCCGAATAGATGCTGTTGAGCACGACGCCGCAGTCGAACACGGAGCCTTGCACGCAGACGGCGCTCTCGTTGCTCAATTTCAGGTAGCTGAGGTAGCCGCTGACCAGAATCGCCAACACCAGCACGATCAGGCTGGCCCGGACGATCATCCGGTCGCGGCGCGCGGGGTCGGCGGCGGGGGCGATAACGGCTTCGGCGGGGTTTATGGGGTTCACATTGTCCATAGATAACTCCTGTACAACTCCTGAAAGCACTCCAATCCGGCTGGACTCTTTTCGGGTGGTTACCGCTGCTGATCCGGCGAACATACCAGTAAGCGCGACACGGGACCAACAGCGTGTTACAG